>JASFPJ010000005.1:0-32025 GCA_050116035.1 Candidatus Aminicenantota bacterium
CCATAGCATCAGGTATGGGAATCCCGACTTTGGATGGCCTGGGACCGGATGGAGATGGAATTCACGCTGAAAACGAGCATCTTCTCCTTTCATCCCTCATCGAGAGAACCGCTTTACTGACAGAAATATTGATTCAGCTTTGATTGACTGATTCCCCAAATTTTGCTAATTTAAATTATTGACTTCCACCTGGATTCATTTGAAGTATATTTTCGTTGTTCACCCTGTAAGATTTGAATAATATTCAAGGCTCATTCTTTGAAAGAAACGTCTTCTTCTCAAAGAGAGAGTCCCATTAATAAATATCCAAAGGAGGACTCATATGATAAAAAAATATTACCTTCTTTCTCCCGGTCCAACGCCCGTTCCTGAAAACGTGCTCGCCGCAGCTGCGGAACCCATCATCCATCACCGGACTCCAGAATTTTCCGGAATCTTCATGGAAGTCTCAGAGGGTTTGAAGTATGTCTTCGGAACAAAGGAGGATGTTTTTGTCCTGACATCATCCGGTTCCGGAGCCATGGAAACAGCGGTCATTAACACCCTGAATCCAGGAGACAAAGTGATCACGCTGAACGGAGGCAAATTCGGCGAACGATGGGGAAAAATCTGCCGTGCCTTCGGGGTTGAAGTTAGAGAGATCGAACTCGAATGGGGCGAACTGTTCAGCAAAGAGGAACTCGCTGAGGAATTAAAAGCCAATCCAGAGACAAAAGCTGTGTTCGCCACCCTTTCTGAGACTTCTTCGGGCACAGTGTATGACATCCAGGGATATGGAGAAGTCATGGCTCGAACAGAGGCCATCCTGGCTGTCGACGGAATCTCCGGACTCGGCGCCACTCCCTGCCCGATGGACGAATGGAAAGTGGATATTATGGTTGCTGGCTCTCAGAAATCATTCATGATCCCCCCAGGTCTTGCCTACCTGGCTTTCAGTCCCAAGGCTTGGAATCTAGTGGAAAACTCCACTCTGCCTAAATTTTATTTCGACGCCAAGGCCTACAAAAAAAACCTGGCCAAAAAGACGACTCCATGGACACCGGCGGTTTCCCTCATTATCCAGCAGAAAAAAGCTCTGGATCTCATCAAATCCGTTGGTCTGGAAAAACTATTCGAACATCACCGCATTCTCGGAGATGCGACGCGAGCCGGCGTCAAAGCCCTCGGGATGGAGCTTCTGTCTAAAAATCCGGGTAACATCCTCACAGCCGTTAAAGTACCGGCAGGAATCGATGGAATTCAGCTTGTTAAAACCATGCAGGGTAAATACATGGCCTACATCGCCGGAGGCCAGGATCCCTACAAAGGAAAGATATTCAGGATCGCCCATCTTGGTTACATGGGAGGATTCGACATCATCACCGCACTCTCTGCCTTGGAGATGACGCTCTCTGAATTGGGATACGATTTCGAGAGTGGCAGCTCACTCAAAGCGGCGGAGAGCATCTTAAAGGAGAATTGGGAATGAAAAAAATACTCGTGGCTGACGCCTTAAGTCCGGATGCACTTGACGCGCTTAAATCCATTCCAGAGTTTGAAGTCACCTTGAAAACAGGGATGGATGAGGATGAATTGGTTAAAACAATCCCTGATTTTCATGCTGCGGTTGTCCGAGGCGCAACAAAAGTGACCGGCAAAGCCATCGATGCGGCCTCTAACATGGAGCTTATCGTCAGAGCCGGAATCGGCCTGGACAATATCGACTTGGAAGCCGCAAAGGCCAAAGGAATCCAGGTGGCCAATACTCCTGCCGCCACATCGATATCAGTGGCAGAGCACACATTCGGCTTGATGCTCGCAGCCGTCCGAAACCATGGGAAAGCGAACCTCTCGATGAAGGAACACAAATGGGAAAAAAAGCTTCTTTCAGGGACAGAGCTCTACGGAAAAACACTTGGAGTCATGGGTTTTGGAAGAATAGGCCAGGAAGTCGCCAAACGGGCTCTTGCTTTCGGGATGAACGTCATTGCTTTTGACATAATTGAGGTCCAAACTGACCTGGATGCGAAACAGGTTTCATGGGAAGAGCTTCTCTCTCAGGCGGATATCATCACCCTCCATCTGCCTTTGACGGATAAGACCAGACACATGATCAGTGATAAGGAATTCGCAATGATGAAGGAGGGAGTTATCATCATCAATGCTTCCCGTGGAGGAACTGTGGATGAAAAGGCCCTCAAGAATGCTCTCGACTCTGATAAGGTCAGAGCCGCAGCCCTGGACGTATTCGAAAAAGAGCCCCCGGATGAATTCTCACTGGTCGATCATCCCAATGTAATCGCCACTCCTCACATAGGTGCGGCGGCCAAAGAAGGCCAAAAAAGAGCGGGGATGGAGGTTGTCTCAATCTTAAAAGAAAGACTCACTTAAGAACCAGAAAAGTATCAGATTGTCTTCGGAGGAAAAATGGCAGAAATACAACCTTTTAAAGGAATACGATACAGCACTCAGAAAGTCAAAATGGAAGAGGTCATCACTGAGCCCTACGACCGCATTCCGCCTTTCTTGCAGGAAGAATACTACAAAAGAAATCCTCATAATGTCGTGAGGATAATTCTGGGAAAGGAAGACGACCCTGAGCATCCAGAAAAGGATAAATACAAGAGGGCAAAAATCTACCTGGACCAGTGGGAAAAAGAGGGGATCCTTATCCGTGAAAACCAGGAAGCTCTCTATCTGTATAAGCAGGAATTCCAGGTGAGAAACGAGAGAAAAACCCGGATGGGGCTTGTTGCGCGAGTCAAGTTGGAAGAATTCTCTTCGAGAAAAGTCCTCCCCCATGAGAAAACCTTTCCCAAACATAAAGTCGACAGATTGAATCTCTTGAAGGCAACGAACACAAACACAGGTCAGATCTTCCTTCTCTACAATGACGACAATGACAGCGTTTCTGAAGCCATAAAAGGAGCTATGGCAAAAGCCGAGCTGGGAGCTGAAGTGAGAGATGAAGACAATTTCTACCACCACCTGTGGATCATAAAAGACAAGGATGACATCCGGAGAATTCAACAGGCCATGGCCGATAAAGTCCTGATCATAGCGGATGGACACCACCGTTATGAGACATCCCTGAACTACCAGAAAATGAAAATCGAGGAGCTCGGAGATGCCAAAGGGAATGAGTCTTTCAACTACATAATGATGACCCTATTCAGGCTGGATGACCCGGGATTGATCATCCTCCCTACCTACAGATTGGTCAAAGGCCTGGACAAACTGTCTGACCAAGGATTCAATGAACTTTTTAGCTCGAATTTCGAAATCTCTGGAGTCGACTGGTTGGATACTTCAGACCCAACAGTGCTCGACAAAGTTCAAGAAAAAATCCTCAGCGGAACCCATACCTTTGGAGCCTTCATCCCCCCACTCAATAAGGCATTCATTTTGCGTCTCAAATCAGAAGATATCCTGGACAGGGAAATATCCGACGAAAAATCCAAAGAATGGAAATGTCTGGAGGTGGCTATTCTCCACTCACTCATAATCGACAAGCTCGAAGCATTATCTTCAGAACCTTTTTCTCTGGAAAACAACGTGAGCTACATAAGGAATCTGGAGCAGGGGATCGAAAAAGCTGTCAAAGGAGAGTTTCAGATTCTGTTTCTCTTGAACCCTGTTTCTCTTTTTCAAATCAGAAAGGTCGTTGAGAATGGAGAACTCATGCCCCAAAAATCGACTGATTTCTTTCCCAAGCTCAAGTCTGGTTTAGTTATGAATCCTTTGGATGAATAGATAATAAGAGTAAAAAAATGGTTTATCTGGATAATAACGCGACAACTCCTGTAGATCCTGGAGTCGCGGAAAAAATGTCTCAATTTCTCAAGGAGCATTTTGGAAATCCATCCTCTCTCTATCCGATCGGCAGACAGGTCAAGGAGATGATCACAGAGGCCCGTGAAACTGTGGCCAAAGCAATAGGAGCCAGCCGGACTGAGATCGTCTTTACCGGATCAGGCTCTGAAGCCGATAATTTCGCTATCCGTGGAGTCATGGACGCCTTTCCCGAAAAGAATGAATTCATCACCTCCACCATCGAACATCCGGCAGTCCTAGAGACAGCCAACTACCTTGAAAAAAAAGGGATTAAAGTCACCTATGTTCCAGTGGATAAATTCGGGATTGTGGATGTCAACTTCTTAAGCGATGCCATCACTCCCCGCACAGCGCTCATCTCCATCATGCTGGCCAATAATGAGATCGGAACCATACAGCCAATCGAAGAGATCAGTCAAATTGCCAAGGAGAAAGGGATTCTGTTTCATACCGATGCTGTCCAGGCTTTCAGTAAAATGGAAATCAATGTCAATAAACTGGGAGTGGATCTTCTCTCGATCTCAGCTCACAAAATTTATGGACCCAAGGGAGTGGGTGCCCTCTACATCCGGAAAGGAACGAACATACGGCCTCTGATTTACGGTGGACACCAAGAACGAGAGATGAGAGCCGGGACAGAAAACACTGCTGGAATCATCGGGCTGGGAGAGGCGGCTCGGATTATTAAAGAAAAAGGAGACAAGGACAAAAAACGAATTGATAAATTGGCAGAGAAGTTGAAGAAAGGAATCGAGGACAGCATCCCCAAGGTGAAATTCAACGGTCATGAAAAGAAGAGAATAAAGGGAACTCTCAATTTTGCCTTTTTCGGTCTCGAAGCCGAGGCTATCCTCCTGGCATTGGCTACAAAAGGAATCTATGTCTCGACAGGTTCGGCCTGTAGTGAGGGCGGAGAGGATGTCTCTCACGTTCTGGATGCGATCGGTCTCAAACCCGAGGTCGCACGCTCATGCATCCGATTCTCATTAGGACGGTTCAATACAGAAGAAGATATCGATCTTGTCTTGAAGGAACTTCCGGATATTGTGAATAAGCTCCGCGAGATATCCGCACTCGACATCGACGAAGACGACTAAAAAGAAACCGAGCCAGCTCTTATTCCCCCAATTCCCTATCCCTCATTCACTCGTTATTATCAAAAGAATGAGTGATTTTCAGGACTTTTTTTGACTCTGGATCTGAGAAAGGTAGATACGTCTCACATCCAAAAAGAATATCTGGTAACCTTCGGTTTCAAAATCAGGGTAAGTCCAGCTTAGCGTCCGGACATCATTCTTGCCGAATAGTAACTCCAGGTGGGCATAAATACCGTGCTGGAGAGGAATCCGATGGGCAAAATCCTTGGCTGTAGCCATGATTAAAGACGATGCAGTCATGTAGCCAGGATCAAGGTTGACTATTCTCTTCCCGGCTTTCAATTCTTTCTTTATCTCTTCTTCGAGAGCATTCGTCCGTATCTTGATCTCGCCAAGGCTCTCAGGAAATACGAGGTTGTGGAAGCTCACGAATTTCCGTTTTAAATTCTGGCCCATCTGTTTTTCATAATAATCCGTAAAATCAAACTCGAAAAATTGGCTAGTCAAATCCAGGGCACCATAGAGTTCGACAAGACGCTCTTCGGCCCTCTTGAAAAACCTCTCCTCAGAAGCAATAATCCCGCAGATGAGCTTGACAGGTGAAAAAGGCTTTGGCTCGGTCATGATCCTGTCTTCTCAGTGTATTCAGCTTAAGAGTTTTTTTCAAGATGAGGGGTGAGAAGCCTATCTCTTTCTGATTGATTTATGGTCTCTATTATCAATATAGGTGAGCCAATCACCGAACTAGTTTCCTGACTACATCCAAGTTTTTACTCGCTGCCTGTTCTCCCTCCTCTATTAATTCCTCAGGAGAAGAAAAGTCAAAGATATCGACATCCAGGTCAACACGAATGACAAAATCCGCATCCTTTATCTTATCGATTGTCGTGTTCACAGCCATGGTTTCGACCATCCTCTGGATCAGTTGGAATGTACTTTTTATCTCTTGAGTTGAGACTTCTTTAAGAGGTCTATGGATGTCCACAAGGACTGTCTTTTCGGCGCCCAGCTTTTTTGCCGTTCCGACTGGAACATTATTCAATACACCTCCATCCACAAGGAGCATATCGTCCATCCTCACAGGCTCAAACACAACTGGAAGGGACATTGTCGCCCGGAGAGCTTTATAGAGTTCACCTTTCTCGAAAACCACCTCTTTTCCAGATATCAAATCGACTGCATTGCAGGCAAATCTTATCGGCAGGTCTTCTATGCAGACCTCCCCTACCGTTGCTTTAAAGTGTTCCTCCAGCTTATCCTCTTTATCCTGCCCAATCTTTCTCTGAAGTCTGGTTCTGTATGCATCGAGCAGAAAAAATTCTAAGATACTATGAGGTCTTCTGGGAAGAAACGGAAGGTTTGGTCTGTCGATGAATTGATCCAGGTTCAAATCTTTCATTATTTCTTTCAGCTTCATTGGAGAAAAGCCGAAGGCAAACAGCCCTCCGATTATAGCTCCCATGGATGTCCCCACGATCACATCCGGAGATAATCCTTCTTTCTGGAGGATATCGAGAATCCCGATGTGAGCCAGTCCTCTCGCGCCTCCTCCCATAAGAACGAGTCCCCATCGCTGTTTTTTTAACCGGAAAATTCTCGTTAATTTTTTCATAAAAAGTACTCACCCCAGAAATTCGATTGATCATGCATCATTTTCACGCTTTTCTCCTTTTCTAAACTTTCGTAACCTGTTCCCGATGAATACACTCTTCCTTAAGAATCAATCCTCCCTTTTAGCACACCAGAGTACACATTACAGTCCTCTGTGACAGATAAGAGGGCCGGCATTCTTCCCCCTCCCCTCTTTTCGCACTCCTCGGTAATCCGTGAAAACAAAAAAGTCTTTGAAGGCCATTTCCTCTTCAAAAGTTTGGGCTTCTGTCCCAAGAATAAAATCTTCTGTCCTCCAGGATACTATTTTATCCAGAGAGGGTTGAAAAGATGAAAAAAAGCCTCGCAAATAAAGCTTCGAGAAAAGAAGCCCGTCAAAGCCCATTTTTATGGCCCTTTTTATGTGCTTTTGTAGAGACACGAACATCTGGAAGATTGTCTTGGGATTGTAGTAAGGAAAGTAACTATCAGTGGCTGAGAAAATGTAGGGAACAATGTGGCATCTGCGCATGCCCTTCACATGAGTTAAAATTTCATCACAGAAAGATATGATGGTGATGTTGTCCAGGTCCAGCCCAGAATCTGACAATTCTTCAGTGAGTCTTTGGGCTATATTTCTGCGGAGAGACGGGTCTTTTTTGGACCCAAAGGAGGAATCCTCTTTGGCTTCTATCCAGAGGGTCTTGCCATCCTCGTTAACAAGCTGAGCCATTTGAGGATGATGGATCAACTCATCGAGCGACGAAATTCCCTCTAAATCCTGATAATCCGTGTTTATCAACCGCTGACCTTGATTCTCAGCATCATGGTGAATGACCAGAACTCTGTCCCTCGTCAGCCTGACATCAAACTCGCACCCATCAAACACCTCAAGAGCCGCCATAATAGAAGAAAGAGGTTTTGTTTCATCCTTTAGTTTAAACATGTCGATGCGATATTTCGTTGTCAGACTGGTCAAGGGATAAAGAATACAGTTAATAGCCTCTCCTGGGCAGCGGCTGTGTTTCCCTCAAACACTCCATTCATGCGTTTACCTGCCGAATATAATCTGTCCTTTTGCAAAAGGCAAATGCTTTTCAGTTTCATCACGATTTGAAATATGTGAAGCCAAAAACGCGTGGTATATAAATAAGAGGTTTGAACATTTTGTGGGGGGCTTATTGAAACCAGAAGCGCAAAGCATCTCTAATCGCTAAATTGAGAGGTGTGTTGATGATATAGAACCAGAGCCAGAGTATACCAATAAAGATCAACCACCACATGGATTTGACTCCAATCGTGACAATCAAATCCTTCTTTCTCTCCTTTTTGGGATCCAACCGAGGATGGAGTATTTTCTCCTCAAGCTGAATCCTTTTCTCTCCGAGTATTGTGGCTGAAAAATTACTATCGTCCACGCCCTCCTCATAAAATTCTTCGCACGTTAGCTGATATCCCTGTTCCTCAAGTCTGGTTTTCAGTGTTTCGAATTCTTCCTTTGTTCTGACTTTCATGTGGACAACTTCAACCTTTTGGTCTTCCGGAATAGGTTTCATGTCTTCTTTATCAAAAGTTGAAAGGAATTTTCTGATTTGACCGGCAACAGCCTTGTCGATTTTTCGTTTGATCTTTAGCATCTTTCCCTTTTTTTGACCTATATCACAGGAAAATTTTGTTGTCAAAAGTGTCACCAATGTTTCTGAACGAACATAAAGAGATGTCCTGCTCTTTGCAGAATTGATTTGACATAGAGCCATGCATGTTTTATAAAATCGGGGAATTTATCCAAGTCTATCATAGGGACAGAGCTATTCGTATACTTGACTGGATAAACACCGAAAACGAAGATTCTTGATATGAGTCTAGGAATACTTGCCCTACTCGCCCTTCTCCCAATCATTACTGTTTTCGGACTCATCGTACTTTTCAGATGGCCCGCCACCAAAGCCATGCCTGTGGCGTATGCCATCACCTGCTTACTCGCTTTGGCTGTCTGGAAAGTCCCTTTTCTCCAAATCGCGGCGGCTTCCCTGGATGGTCTCATCACTGCAGCGTCAATCCTGTATATTGTCTTGGGAGCAATTTTGCTTTTAAACCTTCAGGAGGAGAGTGGTGCAATTTTCGCTATCCGGGGCAGCATGTTCCTCATTTCACCCGACCGGCGTGTGCAAGCCATCATCATCGCCTTTCTCTTTGGCTCTTTTATTGAAGCATCGGCAGGATTCGGGACACCTGCGGCTGTTGCTGCTCCACTGCTCGTGGCCATTGGCTTTCCAGCCATGGCCGCCGTGATGGTCACATTGATTATCCAAAGCACGTGTGTTTCGTTCGGAGCGATCGGCACTCCTATTCTCATCGGTGTCAATTCAGGCCTGAGTGGACAGGCTGAAGTATCGAGCTACCTCAATGGAATCAACATGGACTTTATTCCATTCTTGAAAGCCACCGGGGCTAAAGTGGCGATTATTCATGGAATCACCGGGACATTGATTCCCATAATACTGGTTATTATGATGACACGTTTTTTCGGTCAGAAGAAAAGCTGGAAAGAAGGTCTTTCGATCTTTCCGTTTGCGCTCTTTGCCGGCCTTTGTTTCACAGTTCCTTACACACTGACTGGAATATTCTTAGGCCCGGAGTTTCCTTCTCTGTTTGGCTCTCTATTGGGACTTTTAATCGTTATTCCTCTGGCAAAATCTGGGTTTCTCATCCCGAAGAAAACTTGGGATTTCCCGCCCAGCGAAACATGGCCTGCCGAGTGGATAGGCCAAAAAATGGATAAAAGGAATACGGCTCAGGTGAAAATGAGTATAATCAGAGCCTGGTTTCCTTACATGCTGGTCGCCCTCCTTCTCCTTTTCAGCAGGCTCCTGAATCCTCTCAAGGAACTCCTGGCATCTGTCTCATTGGATTGGACAAACATTTTTCAGACCTCGATCAACACCAGTTTCCCGTTCCTTTATTTGCCAGGCTTTCTGTTTTTTGTGGCTGGTTTGGCAACCATCATCTTCCAGAAAATCTCGTTCAGACAGACAAAAATGGTTGTCCAACGCTCCTTTAGAACTATTCTGGGACCAACCATAGCTCTCGGATTCGCCGTCCCGATGGTCAAGGTTTTTATTAACAGCGGCGTCGCCGATGGATTGGATAAGATGCCAGTTGTTCTGGCTAGTGCAGCCGCTACGTTGATCGGAAAGAGTTGGACCGGATTCGCAGCCGTCATAGGAGCTATGGGTGCATTCATCGCTGGAAGCAACACCTTCAGCAACATGATGTTTTCTCTTTTTCAGTTCACGACCGCGCTGAAGACAGGAGCGGTTCCCGGAGTTATCGTGGCCCTTCAGGCCGTTGGTGGGGCGGCAGGGAACATGATTTGTGTCCATAATGTTGTGGCGGCATCCGCCGTGGTCGGTCTTTTAGGAAAGGAAGGGTTGCTCATCCGGAAAACACTGATTCCTATGACGTATTATCTTATCGTTGCCGCTATAATCGGGATACTCATGCTTCAGTTTTTCAAAGTCTGATGCGGTTTTTTGATTTACCAGAAGGAAGGCATTAAAAAAATTTTTCGATTCTCTTACTCTTCAGCTAATTCCAAAGGTCTGGCGATCGTGATCCCTGTGTGGGTTTTGACGGATTTGATATATTTATGAATCTGCACATCCAAGAGAACTTTTTTCATTGCTGAGGATGCATGCAAAAACCTGACTTTATTTTTCTCATCTCGAAAAATTAGTCCTGTATGGGAATAATCCAATCCCTTTTTATTCGTGGCCACAGCAATGATATCGCCAGTCTGGAGTCGTTTGTTCACACTTTTTATTTCTTTCCTGGGGATATACCTGTGTTTTCGTTTATTGATTTCCCCCTCGATCCCGATTATAGTTTCGATAAATTCCGGGAACTCTCTGAGCGCCTGATAATATCCGGGATTCTCTGACATGAATGACACTCGAATCGGATAATCTTCCCCGCCAAGTTCTTCAGTGATGTTTCTCACCACGCTTTTTTCTTCGTTGTCCTGGATCCAGTCTGAGGTGTAATGGAGGCGTGAGGTGTAATCTGTCAGGATGCCTTTTCTGTAGCGTGTAAACGTGAGTTCCGCAAGGAAGTCTTCAAATGTTGTGTTTCCCTTTTTCAAGATCCTTGCCATGCACAGAACATTTTCAAAAAAAGTGACGCAATCCAGCCCAGTCAAATCCACACGACAGATTTCCGGTCCTCTGCCTTCTAGAGTGCCTCCGACATAATCTGTTCCGATGAAAAGAGTGGCGATTTTTCCCATGCATTCACCAATGGGAAAAGATGCCCATTCCTCTTTTAATGCTCTCTGGATAATCCAGGAAAAGACTTCGCGTGTCTTGGCTTCCTTTTCCTGATCGATCCGCAAATTTACATGGCGCTTCCAGTCATTCAGGAAGAAAGGCTCTTTTTTTATAAAGAACAAGGCTCCCATAAAAGCAGTGGATTGGAGAAATTCACGACGTCTCATTTAGTTATGAGCCTTGATCCCTTTTTCCTCCTCATTATTTATCCAGCTTTTTGGCTGCGTTTCTAATTATCTCAAATGCTTGCTCCACCTCGGCTTGATGGGTCCGAAAACTGAGTATGCACACTCGGATGACGAATTTTCCTTTGAGCAATGTACTGGAAAGGAACAGTTTTTTGCTTTTAACGATGTACGCGAGCAATTTCCGGTTGAATTCTTCCACATTCCCTTTTTTGGGTCGATAGCGGAAGGCTATCACTGAAAGTTCAGGCACATTCAGACATTCAAATCCTGGTTCCTCGAGAAAGCGTTTGTACATCCATTGTGTTAACTGTAATTTTTCAGTAAGGTTCTCCCGGAATGCCTTCACGCCGAATAACTTAATAGGCAGCCACACGCGCAAACCACGAAAGGAACGCGACAGCTCGGGCGAATACTCCGATGCATCCATCTCCCACTCGGGAGTTGCGTGGTCCATCAGGTATTCGGCGGTCAGCATGTGAGCGGACCGGAGAAGCTCACCCTCTTTAACCAGCAAGCTTCCCGAGCCATAAGGGATAAACAATCCCTTATGGGGATCAAGTACGATGGAATCGGATCGGTCGAGTCCTTTGAGCACCTTTTTTCCTTCTTGACAAAGGTTGAAAAAGCCTCCGTACGCCGCATCAATGTGGAACCAAAGTCCGTATTTCTTTGCTAAATCCGCCAACTGAGGCAGTGGATCCACAGCCCCAGAATTCGTGGTGCCTGCATTTCCGACGAGGAAAAACGGTTTCCGCCCCTTTTTCAAATCTGCCTTGATGGCTTTATCAAAATACTCTGGCACAGCTCTATAATTTCTATCCACTGATAACAAACGGATATTCTGTTCAGGGATTCCAGCCAATAGAGCCACTTTCATCACGCAGTGATGGGTTTGGTCAGAAGCGTATACGACCCCCTGATTGATATCCTCACCCAGAAGGTGCTTTCTTGCCGTCACGACAGCGCTGAAATTAGCTAGAGAGCCACCGCTTGTTAAAATGCCGCGTGCAGATTGAGGATAGCCCATCCATTCAGCGAACCATTCCAGAACATTCGTTTCCAGCCGAACAGCCGCTGGAGCGGCGAACCAGGCTCCGGTAAAACGATTGGTGGCTGCTCCCAAGAAGTCTGCGACCGCCGAGGGATACAGACCGCCTCCAGGAATATAACCCAAATAAGCTGGATGCGGAGTGTTGATAGAAACAGGGATCACTTTATTCATAAAAATATCGAGTAAAGACTCGAAATTCGTTCCTTTTTCAGGACACGGCTCTCGCAAGGATTTGACGATCTCCTTACTATTATCCAGGTTTGAACGCGGAGCCTCCGGCAGGTTGATTATATGATTGACCACGGCTTCGACAGCGGACTTTCCCATGCGCAGCATGGCCTCGGGCGAAAGTTCAAGGTCAGTAACTTTTTTCATGGGTTACCTCCACAATACAGGATGATTATTCATGACTTTCATACACACTAAAGACTTTTTTGGCATCCGAGCTCAGTCATTACCAAATGGACGAAGCGATGGGATCAGCTGAACGCTCATTCAGTGAAATAGCATCATTTGAGCATACAGAGCGGCAGATACCACACCCGTAACACTTCCTGGGATCGATCATGCTCTTTTCAAGAGCAGCGCTGTAACCTATGGCTCCAAACTGGCAGACAAGCATACATTGCCGGCAGCCATTACACAAATCTGGATTAACCTCAGCAATATATTCGGCCCGGAACATGACCGGAAGGCTATGGGTAACCGTTGTTCTCATGGCTAGACAATCCGACCTGTCGCAATTGCAGATGCCTCCAATGAATGGGGCCATAAATGTCCAGACGGTATGACAAAGACCGTCTTTTTCGTGTTCACGCATAAACGACAGAGCTTCTTCTTTACTGAACTGCTCAATTCCAGCGGTATTTGGACCTGTCATATAATCTTCATCGATCTCACGAATGATCCGGGCTAACTCTCCTCCTTGAGGCGCCAGGCTAACTCCGAAGCAGTATCTTTGCTCAGAACCCAAAGTGATGTGGCGGCAAATGCATGTATAGCGGGCGACTGATGTAACAAAACCAAATATGCGTTCAACTTCTTCGATGGGGACAACCTGACCGAAATGCTTCTTTTTCATCTTGCTCGAGACACGGCGGATTATCGCCCGTTGTACGAAACCAGGTGCATTATCCAGGTCATTCAATCTCTGAGCACTTTTCCGAAGGGATCCAGGATTTTTAAAAAAATCTATGATGAAATTGCGCCGGCGGAGGTCACTCAGTAAGTCCTCAGAATAATTATTCGCTTCCAGATACCACTTGCGTCCCTCTCCATGTTTATGACAGAACTCACACATTTTGGCTTCCCTTCTTTCAATTGATGCAGATTATTTGTTCTCTGCCTCCAGGTATATTTTTGCATTGGGAATGATCTCTTTTATCTTCTTTTCAATCCTATCGTTCAACTCTTCAAGCTCATCAACTACCAGGTCGTCTCTGTAATTCAACTCAAGTGTGACCAACACTTCATCTGAGCTGAGGTGCATGGTTTTCAGAGTGATGATCTTCTTTACCTCGCCGAATGAATGGACCGCTTTGAGAATTTTTTTTCTCTTTAGGGGTGTGACGGCCTCCCCGACTAAAAGCTTTTTTGTCTCAAAAGCGAGAAAAACTGCAAAGATCATGAGCAGAGCGCCAATGAGGATAGAAGCGATGGCATCAATAATCAAGATTCCTGTGAAATGTGCCAGAGTAATGGCCACGGCAGCGATTAGAAGGCCTGCAAGCGCGAGTGAATCTTCAAACAAGACTGTCAGTGTGACGGGGTCTTTACTGTGCTTTATAGCTTCTATTATATTCTTGTGCTGCTCGATCCTCATCTCTTCTTTAATGTTCTTCACTGCAATCCTGAGCGCATAAGTTTCGAACACGAAAGCCACGGCAATCGCCAGATAGGCCAGTCCGATATGTTGGATCGGTTCTGGATTCAGGTATTTATGATATCCTTCTCTGATAGATAACGTCCCCGCCACTCCGAATAAGATAATGGCCACCATGAATGACCAGAAGAACTGCTCTTTCCCATGCCCAAACCGATGGCGTTCATCCGGTGCTTTCTGGCTCTTCTTCAGACCATAAAGCAGAAGGATTTGATTGAAAGTATCAGAGACAGAATGGTAACCCTCTGCAAGCATTGAGGACGAGCCGCTCAGCAGAGCCGCGATCAGCTTGAAGACAGCAATCCCGAGATTCGCAAACAAAGCAGCGAGTACGGCTTTCTTACATTCTCGATGCATAGGCTCAGACCCTGATCGCAGCTGGCTCATTCAAAAAGCCAGCATCAGCACGAAAATTTATTCAATAATAAACTCAGAGTACTCAAAAGACTTGTTGAAGTGAATTCTGTGCGGCAAAAAAAAATGTAATCCTAAAGTATCCGCACCATCTTCTCACGCAGACAAATGCAGGAAATGCGTTCTTGAGTTTGCCTTGAGGCCATGTCGTCCCGTGAGAGGCCCCATTCATTCGTTTAAAGTATCTCTAAAACTTCCAAATCAAACACGAGAGTCTTCCCGGCAAGCGGATGATTGGCATCCAGCCTGACGGTTTCATCCAGTATTTCAGTCACGACAACATGCGCAGCCTGCCCCTGTTGATTAACAAGCTGAAGCCTCATCCCGACCTCAGGAGTGATACCCTCGGGAACGTTTTTTTTCGGTATCTCGATGAGGAGATTCTCATCATAACTGCCATAGGCATCGTTAGCTGGAATTGTCACAGTCTTTTTTTCTCCGATTTTCAAACCGACTACTGCATCTTCAAATCCTTTAATGACATTTCCTGCTCCAACTTCAAACTGAAGTGGCTGTCTGTCTAGAGAAGAATCAAACTCTTTGCCGTCATCCAGTCTTCCGGTATAATGAACTTTGACAGTATCTCCCTTGTTGACTTTCTCTGCCATAATTACCTCATGAACAAAAAAATGAACAGCTCTATTCTCTTCTTGGCCTAGCGAAATTCACACGGATATTCCTACCATCCACTTCAGAGTCGTTAAGCTCCTGAATTGCTTTTTCACCATCATCTTTATTCGCCATCTCTACAAACCCAAAACCTTTTGACCTGTCTGAATATCGGTCCTTGATAATTTTTGCAGATACAACTTCACCATACTTTGCGAAAAGTTCTTGGAGAGCTTCCTCTGTCATTCTGTAGTTCAAGTTACCGACATAAATCTGGACTGCCATGATACACCTCACAAAAAAAATAAATTCTCCTCAAACGAAACACCGCTTTTTGCAGCTAATAAAAAGAAGTGAACGCTCGGGACGGCTCAATTATCTGATATTCAAAAAAAATAGGCAAGAATTCTTTTGAAGTGCATTTTGGCTGTAATACTTTCATCGCAAGATACAAAGTAAATGTAGAAATCTGCTCTATTATCGTTGTTCCAGGAAAATTTTCATACGGGAACCTTCCTGGCAAAAGTTTTTCACTTGAATTATTCTCCCCGACTATCAGATAGGTTTGATTCTCAAGAAAATGGGGACTGTCCCTTTTAGCCCTTATTTTAAGAGAGAGGGACTTCCTCTTTTTTTAAGAAGCAGTAAATTGTTGGCAGATTTTATGAATAGCTCAGATTAGCAGAACTACGGGAAACGAGCTGTCCGTCAATTCCGATGACAACCTTTTTAACATTTATCTTGGCTCCGGAAAGCTCAACCGCTTCCTCCACAATCCTGTACAAGCCTGAACAACAAGGCACAGTCATGATCGCCACGGTTAGAGAATATATGGTGTTATTTTTAAGAATCTCGGCGATTTTCTCAACATATGAAGTCGTATCATCCAGCTTGGGGCAGGCGATTACTAATTTCTTCCCTTTAAGCAGGTTCTGATGGAAGCTGCCCAGAGCAAAGGCAGTGCAGTCTGCAGCAATCAAGAGGTCACTTTCATTAAAATAAGGGGCATAGGGGGAAACTAGATGAAGTTGAATGGGCCATTGGGACAATTCCGAAACGGTAGAAACGGATTGATGGCTGCTCGATTCTGGATTTCTCTGGATTTCCCCCGCCACGCTCCCTGGGCAGCCCAGTGGAGTGGAGCAGGCTTCCTGCATCCCCTTTCCCTCTTTGCTCTTTTCCTCTTCTTCAATCCCATGAACATGCACTGCGGCTTCTTCCCCTCGAGTTTTCAAGACGTGTTTGTAGGTAGCCTGCGGGTCGTACTCTTCGCTTTCCTTCTCTACGATTTTCAGGGCATCAGTCGGGCAGACATCCAGACAAGCCCCCATCCCATCGCAGTAGATCTCCTTCGCCAGGACAGCTTTGTTTTCCTCATCCAAGACCAGGGCTCCTTCTGCACAGGCTTCAGTGCACAATCCACATCCATCACACTTATCTCTATCAATCTCGATGATTTTTCTTTTGGCCATTAATATCTCTCCTTTATTCCAAATCTTCTAACACCATAATAAGGATTTTCTTGGGAGAGTTCCTTGACTTAAGTCAAAAAAAAAAGATTTTTTTTAAAGAGCGGGGATATCTACTTTTTATAAGAATGAATAAGAAGTCGGCCGATTTTATGAATAACTCAGGAAAGTGCTGATCTCATTTTACAGCAGTCCACAACTCGAATCCGGCTGCCCTCCACTTCAATGAGCCCCTCCTCCTGCATCTGTTTGAGGTTTCGAGAAAGCGTCTCGCTTATGGTCCCCAGTATCTTTGCCAATTCGCTCTTTTTGACCTTCAATTCTATAACGCACTGCTGATTGCCTGAGCATTTCGAAAGTAAATACTGGATCAGCCTCTGCCGAACGGTAAGGAGACCCAGAGATTCGACTCTCCGGCTCAGGATAACACACTTACTGGCGAGCAGATTGACGAAGAATTTGGCAACCGATGGCTCTGTCTCCATTTCCCGGAGGATAGTCGTCTTGTCGAAAAACAGAACCTTTGAATCCTTTACTGCCTGAGCAAAGAACGGAAACTCAGAAGAGACAAAAACTATGGCTTCTCCCAGGAAATCTCCCGGTCCAAGGCGCACCACTTCGACTTCTCTGCCGTTTTCATCCATCTTGTAGACGCGGATCTCCCCCGATTCCAAATAGAAAAAGCCATTGGCCTTTTCTTGAGCACTGAACAGGATTTCCCCCTTGTGATATTTTTTGGTCCTCCCCAGGTTTTTTACTGTTTTATCGAATTCGCTCATGATTCCGAATCCGGATCTTTGATGTTTTATCTCAGCTCTAAGTCAAGATACCGTATGAGGCATCCAGGCATCACTTCAATTCTTTGATAAAGATGTTTCTGAAATATATCGGAGACCGGCTGTCATGGTTTTGCAGGCCAACGTATCCTTCTTCAGCAAAATCTCTGACTTTTCCCCGAGGTTCAGCACTCCAATCCAGCACCTGCTTTCCGTTTATTTCGACTTTTATTTGTTTCCCAATAAGAATGATCTTCATATGGTTCCATTCACCCGATGTCTTGAAGTTATCGATGCGTGGCGCTTCAGCGTCATACACCGCCGCTGTCTTGTGTATGCCTTTGCCGGCATCATTGATCTGGATCTCGAAGGAATGATAGATGTAAGCGTCGCTCGTCAGCATCTCTGGAACCCTGACAAAAACTCCTGAATTCGTGAATTCATCCGCACACCTGTATTCCAGGTCGAGAATAAAATCTTTGTATTTTTGGCGGCTGTACCAGAAGAGGCCCATTCCTCCCTGCCCTTTCAGGACTCCGGTCTTGGCATCCAGCTCGAAATAGCCGGGCCCATAATGATTCCAACCGTGCTTGGCATATCTTCCCCGGCTCCATGCCAGTATTTCTTCATAATCCTGATAGTAGGTAATGCTCTGGATGTACTCCACACCTTTTTGGATTGGCGGTGAAGGATTGTTCACATCCTTCGGATTCTCGTGTTCCACAGCCAGATACCCATGAAAATTCTGCAGAGTCAGTTCAGCCAGAATATCGTGAACATTGGCTTTCCCCTGTCCGAAGGGCACATCGCGGGCTTTTTTAGACCCGAAGACATCCAGGTCTTTAAGATGGACGTCTATGATCCGCCCCTTGAGCAACCGGAGCGCTTCCACAGGATTGATCCCGGAACGCATCCAGTGTCCCGTATCCGCGCAGGCTCCGATACGTGCATCCAATCCCTTGATGTATTCATAGACGGTTTCTGGATGGTAGTACTTTGACGGATCCGGATGATTGTGGATGGCGATGCTGATGTTGTATTTTTTGACCATTTTTTCAAGCAAAGAAGCATCTTCGAACCCGGGCTCGGTCACGATGGTTCGGATTCCCACTCTCCTGGCAAAATCAAACACCTTCTTCATACTCTCCTCGGTGTTCTCGAATCCCACCACGCCGTAGCTGACAAGCGAGAGTCCGTATTCTTTTAACTTGCTTCTCACCTGCTTGATCAAATCATCGCTAAGATTGTGGTCGAATCTGACACCGGGAAAATCACGGCCCAAAGCCTGCCCCGGATAGGGCTGCAGGTATTTGACACCCAGCTCTTTTACCTTTTCCAGTGTTTCATAGAACGTGAACTTTCTAAAGGTCCAGCACTGGATAGCCACCGGGAACTTCTTGATCCGCACATCCTTGTATGGGGCGTTGGCCACTTCTTCCTTCACAGACTCAAGAGTTTTCTTTTCAAGGCCTTTTTCCTGCTCTCCCATTTCATAAGAAACCGATACCAAAAGCAAAATCGCCATAAGAACCAGAATGTTTTTTTTCATGATTTCTCCTGTTTATCTAAATTTTCAAAGTCTTTTTTTTCATGTTCTCTTCGGATCCCGCTTCTGTTCAGAAATAAAGACAGACAACTTTATCCTGGAGTTCGCTTTATTCCCCGTTGAGAAAAACCGTCTGTCCCTTTCACCTGCACAAACAAAACAGCATTACAATATACAGATTTGAATACCATGTCAAGAAACCGGGATTATTGACATTTTTTTAAGATTGGATGAAAATCTTGTCTTGGCAAAGACCGAGTAAGATTATAATACAGGAGTATTCACGAGTCGAGATTGATGCAAGGAGAGTCTTCTGGATAGACGCAACTTTATAAAAATGATGCTCGCCGCACCGGTATTGACCCCTCTCTTCCTATCCTCAAAAAAGACCACAGACGACCTCGAACTTCTCCTTATCACAGAAGAACCTCAGGTGTTCCTCCCATTTCTTCTTCAGCAAATTCAGGATTATTCTTCGAGTGAAGGCCACACATTCACTCTCCTCAATCCTCATCCGAAGGAAAGCGGTTTAACGAAGGCACTCACAGAGAAAGGCTGGCGACTTGTCCAGGATCCAGCATCCGCCCACTTGATTCTCTCTTTCAGCCATCTTCAGAATAAAGCCCTCGCCTCTTTTACACTGGTCAGGAAGGGACGAATCTGGGATATACGGTCTCGAAAGGTCCATTCTCTTTGGCAGGAAATGAATAAAAACCACGCGCCTTCTTCATCCTTGACGATTGCGTCGTTAAAAAAGCAGGCGTCTAACCAATTAGCCGGAGAATTCGTCTCAATGTATAGAGATGGACAAAAGATTGAAACTCTCTCCCTGGAAGGGATTGAAGAGAAATCTTTTAAAACCCGGGGGGGAAGGATCACTGTTCAAATCGCGGGCGGCAAAGTCTGGGTGCCAGAGTCATCCTGCCGCCATAAAATCTGTCTCTTTTCACCTCCTGTATCTTTAGCTGGCGAACGTATTATCTGTGCGCCTAACCATTTTTTCCTTGAAATTGAACGCTCCACTTCAATCGACACAATCATTGGCTAAAAAACTTTACCCTTTCGTGATTATTCTCTTTCTCCTTTCCGGCTGTGGTGTCCGGGAAAAATGGCACACCTCCACTCTTCTCGTCTTCGACACTCTCTGTGAAATCAAAGTCTTCTGCTCTCCTTCCACATTCAAGGATGCACAAAAGGAGGTTGACCGCATATTCTCCGAGATTGAATCCCATTTTTCTCCCGACGCTGAAGATTATTCGTCATCCATGGTGATTGAGCTCTACGGAAGAGCACTCCAGGTCTTCACTGACTCCAACGGATGCTTTGATATCACGGTTGCCCCCTTATCCCGACTGTGGGGATTTCTGAGCAAGTCCTATGTTGTGCCCACGCAAGACCAGATACAGTCCATCCTCGAACGAATCGGGATGGAAAAGATCAAAGAAGAGAATGGAACACTTCTTCTGCTTCCCGGGATGAAACTGGATTGGGGCGCCATCGCTAAAGGATTCGCCATCGACCTCGCATCCCAAGCTTTAATCGAGAAAGGAATCTCTCGGGGATTCATTAATGCGGGTGGAGACCTCTACTGCTGGGGAGAAAATCCGGATAATCAAGATTGGAATATCGGTATCAAACATCCCCGCCAAAGTGGTTTTTTGGGAATTATTTCAATTTCAGAGCAAGGAGCGGCCACCACTGGCGACTACCAGCGTTATTTCATAAAAGAAGGAGTGCGCTATCATCATGTTTTTGATCCGCGCACAGGATACCCTGCCGGAGGAAAACAGAGTGTGACTGTCTGCGGCCCGGAAACTCTCCTCTGTGATGCTCTCTCAACCGCACTCTTCGTTTCCAGGAACCCAGAGAAAATCATTGAAAAATATCCGGATTATGGGGCGATTATCGCAGACACTGAAGGTAACTTCTCATTCCTAGGAAAAGCTATTCCCTTCCGCGCTCTCGAATGAAACTTGTCACGAAAACATCCCTCTGACTTTCTCGTAAACTCTGTTCCACTTATTCTTGTTTCGCGGTTCATAAGCCTTCAAGGGAAAAGAGCGAGACACCACTTTCCGGCCCTCTTCAATCCCATCCACAATCTTCTTAGCTATCGCCTGCACTATGATATTCCCCACAGCGGTGGCCTCCGCGGGCCCAGCGATCACCCGCAGGCCTGTAGCATCAGCGCTGAACTGGTTTAGCATTTCATTCTGAGAACCCCCTCCGACGATGTGAAGCACTTCAACAGGCTCAGGGCACATGTCGTTGATCCTATCGATCAGAAACCTGTACTTTAAAGCCAAACTCTCATAAATACAACGAACAAATTCGCCCTTATTTTCCGGGACTGGCTGCTGAGTCTTTCTACAGAATTCAGCGACGGCTTCAGGCATATTAGGTGGATTCAAGAATGTGTGGTCATCAGGGTCGACAATAGACTTAAATTCCTGTGAGTCTGAAGCCAGACTAGCCAGCTCATCATAGCCAAAAGATTCACCTTTTTTCTCCCAATCTTTCAAGCATCTCTGGAGCAGCCATAATCCCATGGTATTGCGCAGAAATCGTATTTTTCTGTCCACACCGCCTTCATTGGTGAAATTATTCTTCAATGATTTCTCATTTATGATCGGCTCATCAACTTCGACACCAAGGAGAGACCATGTTCCTGAGCTCAAGTAGGCCCAATTGGCTGTTTGAGCGGGAACGGCCGCCACTGCGCTCGCCGTATCATGACAGGCAGGCGCGATCACATCCACAGGTGAGATGTCTATTTCCTTGGAGATTTCAGGAAGGAGCTGACCGATTGATGTCCCTGGCTGTATAATCGGAGCCATGATGTGAACGGGCAGGCTGAGTTTCTCGAAGATTTCTGGCTCCCAATCTCTTTTTTGGGCATTCAAAAGCTGAGAAGTCGAAGCAATGGTGTATTCTGAAAACTTTTGTCCTGTGAGCAGAAAATTAAACAAATCAGGCATGAATAAAAGAGTCTCGACCTTATTCAACAACGAGCTTTCAGACTCGACAACACTCAAGAGCTGGAAGACCGAGTTAAACGGCATGAACTGGATTCCTGTGCGGGCATACATCTCTTCTCTTGGCATGAGTTGAAAGGCTTTGTCCATCATGCCTTCAGTTCTTTTATCGCGGTAGGCATACGGATTCTCCATAACTCGATCATTTTTTCCGACTAAACCGAAATCCACACCCCATGTATCCACACCCAGACCGAGCAATTCTCCATGGCCTTTTCGGGCTGCGCTCTTCAATCCTTTTTTTAACTCGTTAAAGAGATAGGAAAGGTCCCAATGAATATGGCCAGATACATGTATTTGCTTATTCGGAAAACGATGGATTTCTTCCAGATAGATCCTCTTCCTATCCAGTGTCCCGAGGATGGCTCTTCCACTTTCAGCTCCGAAATCAAAAGCCAAAAATTTTACTGGACGCATGGAGTTCTCGTTCCGAATCCAGAATAAAATACATTCCGGATTTATTTTCTTTTAGTGTTTTATATAGGACTTCTTATTTTGACTCGAATTATTCTCGCTTTTCACAACCGGAATCCGAACACGGGCCGCTTCATGCATCTCCCCTGTTCCTCGGTTGTATGGTCTCAGACTGTAACTGAAGTTGAAGGACTCCGGATAGGCGGCATATTTATCGATCACACCGGGCCCGCAGCTTCCATTTCCCAATCCATACTGCCATGAATCCAGACAAAGGATGATGTCCTCTATGGGTATCAGCTCATGGATATGATCCGCTTTATCCAGGTCTTCAGCAGTATAGTGCAAAGCCGTCAACGCCAGCTCTTCACGGGCCACCACGAGAATTCCTGCCCCGGATTTATCTGTAAGGGACGCCCAACGGACACCTTCTTTATTTCCTGTTTCCTGAGGCCTCACGTACGGAACATACTGATCAGCCACTTTACCCTGATGAAATCCGATAAACGCGCCATTTTTTCTGTCTGGATAATTCTCCTGGGGTCCATAGCCATACCAACTGAAGTTATTAAAATCTCCTTTCACTCTCATCTTTACACCCAGCCGGGGCAGAACCGGCAGTTCTCCGATGAGCTTGATTTCATTGTCGACCTGGATGCAGCCATTCCCGAAGACTGTGTATACACAGCGATGTTCAAACCCGCTGTCTTCTGTACCCTTATCGTTTGTGAGAATCGAGACACGCATCACTCCGGGGCTGATTGTCTCAATCGTGAAATCTAAAACTTTCCGTGTCAGATTATGGAGTCCGGCCCCAACCCATTGACGCGAAAGGCGTCGGTTGTTGTCTGTGGGTGCCCGGAAGGCGTTCAAGATCGGCCCATTGATACCATCTGGCGCTTCCTCAATAATGGACATGTCTTTGTAAACCAGCGCAGCGACCGCTCCGGTTTTGGTGCCGAATGAAATGCTGAAATCCTTTCCATTTATTGTCAAAAGATCATCAGATGGGACCAGCTTTATCTCCGGAAGATTGGATAGATCCATCTCAGGTTTGGGTGGAACATCATACGGCATCTTCAACTGTTCCCAGGCCACGACATGCGCATCTTCTGCCCAGGGAGTGTCTTTTTTCAAGAAGAAGGAGACTCTCAACCAGTAATCGGTGCCGGGCACAGGCTCTGGCGGCTCTACAGGCAGAATGAAAACTTTGCTTGCTCCTGGAGCCACATCCAGCGGCTCAATGGTCCCTCGCTGGATAGCTTTCCCATCCTCATAAAGCGTCCAATCCGCTTCGAATTCATTGAGGTTCGTGAAAAAATATTTATTCTGGACCCGTATCTTTGCCAGAGAAAGGTCTTCTTCCTCAACACCAATAGATTGATAGACTTTTTTGACTTCCCACAGTTTGGGTGGGATCTCACGATCAGGGAAAACCAAACCGTTGATACAGAAATTCCCATCATTGGGATCATCTCCAAAATCGCCGCCATAGGCCCAGTATTCCCTGCCGTCTTCTGTTGTTTGGCGCAATCCCTGGTCCACCCAATCCCAGATACTCCCCCCTTGAAGATGTTTGTATTCCTCGATCGCATCCCAGTATTCCTTCAAATTGCCGACCGCATTACCCATCGCGTGCGCATACTCACACAGAATCAAAGGACGATCCTGTTTCTCCCGGGCATATTTCACGATCGAATCAATCCGGGAGTACATGGGACAGACAATATCTGTATGAGGAAGTCTTCCGGCCCGTTCATAATGCACCGGCCTCGATGGGTCACGGCGGTGGATCCACTCGCTAGCCGCTTCAAAAGTTGTTCCATCTCCCGCTTCGTTCCCCATAGACCAGATGATTATTGAGGGATGGTTTTTGTCTCGTTCGACCATGCTGATGATCCGGTCCATGTGGGCTTTTTCCCATTCAGGCTTATTCGCCAGAGTGTTCTCAGGTCTGTACCCGATCCCGTGTGATTCGATGTTGGCCTCATCGATCACGTAGATACCGTATCGGTCACAGAGCTCATACCATCTGGGATCGTTCGGATAATGGGCTGTCCGCACAGTATTGATATTGAACTGTTTCATCAAAAGAATATCTTTGACCATCGAGTCCAGAGAAACCGAATGACCAGTATCAGGGTCATGCTCGTGACGGTTCACTCCTTTTATGAGAATCGGGGCTCCGTTAAGAAGAAGCTGTCCATCCTTGATCTCCACTTTCCGAAAACCAAACTTGCAGCTTTCTGTCTCGAAAATCTCGCCCTTCGCGTTCTTCAGTTTCAACAACACCGTGTACAGATGAGGCTTCTCCGCTGACCATTTCAACGGATTGGGTACATCAGCTTTCATCTTCACTATGCTTTCTGCACCCGGGAAAATATACACGCTAGAGCCCTCCAGTAATACCTCGGGACCCACAGGATTGTTTTCTGCATCCAGAAGGCTGACCTCCACTTTCGTGTTCTTGACTGCCTCATCCGAGTAATTGCGGACTCTAGCTGTGACTCTCAACACAGCGTCTTGATACTCTTCATCCAGGTCACAGCTGACCTCAAAATCACGGACATGGAGTCCTGGCGTGGAAAATAGATAAACATCTCGGAAAATGCCGCTGAGGCGCCAGAAATCCTGGCACTCCAGATACGATCCATCAGACCATCGGTAGACCTCTACGGCCAGGACATTCCTCCCGTCCCTGAGGTATTCCGTGATGTTAAACTCTGCGGGTGTCCGGCTTCCCTGGCTGTATCCAACCTTTTGCCCATTGATCCATAGATAGAAAGCTGACTCGACTCCATCAAAATGGATGAAGATCTGTCGCTGTACCCAACCGGCGGGCACCTCAAATTCTGTTCGATAGGAGCCAACCGGATTGTAATCGTGCTGGACGAAAGGAGGATTTTTCTTGAAAGGATAGGGCACATTGAGATAAATCGGCCTTCCGTAGCCATGCATCTGCCAGTTACTGGGGACAGGAATCTCAGCCCAACCGCTGATATCGTAATCAGGCCTGTAGAACTCATGGGGCCGGTCAGAGGGCTTTGAAACCCAATGAAACTTCCAGTTCCCGTTGAGCGCTCTGTAGAATACTGACTCCTCCCTAACTCCTTTGATGGCTTTTCCCAGAGCCGCATAAGGAATTAGAGTGGAATGGGCAGGCTCCTTGTTCAAGCCGATCACTTGAGGATTTTCCCAGTCATTCGTCTCATCTGCATACACGCTGGTCTGATGATTTCCGAATCCGAGTATCAGTAGAATAAATGTAGATAATATTATGGGTTTAAGTTGCCTTAGAAACATGGCCAAATCTCCTTTCCTTCCTGTTTGCTAATGATCAAAATCCTCATTGAAAGAAATCATGAAATAATTTTTTTTCATTAAAATTATTAATCCATATTTGCAATCTTCTCACTG
The DNA here is from genome assembly GCA_050116035.1 of Candidatus Aminicenantota bacterium. Classification (GTDB taxonomy): domain Bacteria; phylum Acidobacteriota; class Aminicenantia; order Aminicenantales; family Aminicenantaceae; genus SOIA01. The sequence continues at coordinate 25,627 of JASFPJ010000005.1, forward strand.
CTTTCCTCAAGAAATTCCGCGCGAGAAAGGCTTTCATTTTCAACAGAGTCTTATTTTCGGAAAAAGAATGCGCATATCGGATTAGAGGTCCCTCCCACAGCATTTCTTGTATTTTTCCCCGCTGCCGCAGGGGCAGGGAGCATTCCGTCCGATCTTCTTTAAAGGCTGAGGCTTAGATTCCACAGCCGCCTGATGACGTATGCTCGCAAACGTTTGCCGTTTTTTCCACTCATCAGCCAGTTTTTTTAGTCGCGTATCTGCATGTTGAAAAAACATCTTATAAGAAGGACATAGATAATTGGATGTTCTATCCTGCGGATTATGAAAACGGTCTTTTGTGCACCCGCCTCGACAGTAGCGCAGCCATTCACAACTCTGACACTCCATCGGAAGTGCAGACTTCATGCAGCCAAATTCTCTCTGCTTCTCTGAGTTGAGGAGAGTCTTTAACTCATTCTTCATCACATTCCCGAGCTTCCAGTCTGGCTCAACGAAGAAATCACAGGAATACACATCTCCATTATGCTCCACCACCACATAAACTCCGCATTCTTCGAGCAAGGTGCATTCCGGTGGCATCAATTCCGCATAATGAAAAAAAACAGATTCGAAAAAGCGGACAGACGTGGACGGTGAATTATCAATAAAGTCCGCCATCCACAAATCAAACATCTTGCAGAGAAACGCTCCATATTCTTCGGGGGAAACCGAGAAAGGAGCCGATTGTTCCGGATGTTTTGGATCCAGCTCTACGCATGGAATGAACTGCATATAATCCAGTCCGATGGACTTGAAAAACTCATAAATCTCTTCTGGAAACCGAACAGAATAATCGTTCAAAACAGCCAAGGCATTGACCTCCACTCCCGAATCAAGGAGAAGCTTGGCTTTATCTGCGACGCGGGACCAGGAACCTTTGCCGTTTCGCATAAAACGATAGTGGTTATGAATGTGCTCAGGGCCGTCAATGGACAAACCAACCAAAAACTTGAATTCTTCCAGAAACTTACCCCAATGACCATCTATCAAAAGGCCATTTGTCTGGAGTCCGTTTCCGACGACATGTCCCCGCCCGTGTTTCATCTGGAGCTCAGCTGCTTTTTTAAAAAAGGGCAGGCCCATTAAAGTGGGCTCTCCTCCCTGCCAGCTGAATGACACTTGTTCCTGACTCTGACTCATAATTTGTCTTGTCATCTCTTCCAGGATTTCTTCGCTCATACGGTGAGTTTGTGCGCCTGGAAACAGCTCGGATTTCTTTAGATAAAAACAGTACGTGCAGGCCATGTTGCAGTCCGGACCAGCCGGTTTCACTAGGACAGAATCCAGTGTTTTCATTCGAGAGTTCATGGATCGAGTCTCTATTATTGAATAGATAATTTCATCTTCAAATTTTCATGCATTTATTGGACATCGGGATCGTAATCAGGATTCTTTCGCGGAAGCTTGGCTCCTGTATTTCTGAGCCAGGCATTCAGATCTTCGTCCAGTTCTTTCACTTTCTTCGGCATCAATTTGGAAAGTTCATATTCCTCACTCGGATCCTCGCTTATAAGGAACAGCTCGAATGGCTTACCTTCATACCGCTTGATGAGCTTCCAGTCTTCCTTGCGGATGATGCTGTAAGGAACGATGTTTCCCCTATAATGAGGAAAATGCCAGAAAATAGCCTCGCGCCTCAGTGGACCTTCCTGTTTAAGTAAAGGGACCAGGCTCATTCCGTCGATGGCTCGATCCGAGGGAAGGTCGAGGCCGGCTATCTCACACAGAGTGGGGAAAAAATCAACACTCGTGACCGGAGCCTCACACTCCATCCCGGCTTGAACCACTCCGGGCCAGCGGACGATCAAAGGCACCCGGATACCCCCTTCATAAGGATAGCCTTTACCTGCCCGCAGAGGCGCGTTATCCGTCGCATAGTCCTGAAGGCCACCATTATCAGATGTGAAGATAATCACGGTTCGGTCGCTCAGCCGCAGTTCTTTTAAAACGTTCATCAATCGCCCCACAGCCTCATCCATACTTTCAATCATTGCCGCATAGACAGCATTCGTCTGGTTGGTCTTTTCCTTGCGCTCATACTTGGCAATGAGCTCTTTTTTGGCCTGGAGCGGAGTATGCACAGCATAATGACACATATGGATGAAGAACGGTTTATCTCCTTGCTCTTTGAGAAATCCCACCAGTTCATCACTCTCCCGGTCTGTGAGATACTCCCCTTTTCTGCGGGCTGAGAGTGCGGGGATACTCGGCCTCCTTTCATTCTGGTAGTATGGATCAAAGTATGTGGGGGGCTGACCGATCTCACCGCCTCCGATGTTGAAGTCAAATCCCTGTTTATCAGGGAACCAGGGCTCATAACCCAGATGCCATTTCCCGATGTGACATGTGGTGTAGCCTGCGGATTTCAAGACTTCAGCGATTGTGACTTCATCCAGCTCCATCCAATAGGGATTGGGCGGGCAGAGAAGCTGTCTTCTCTTCCCCCCGATATAATCAGTCGGGCTCTTTCTTTCCGCATAGGCTTTTTCGCCCTTCCGGTCTAGATGGTGAATCCAATCCGTGACACCTATTCGCGCCGGATACCGTCCTGTCATGATGGATGCCCGAGTGGGCGAACACACCGCACAGGAGGCATACGCATTGGTGAATCTCGCTCCCTGTGCAGCCAGCCTGTCGATGTTTGGCGTTTCATAATACTGGCTCCCGTAGCAGGTCAGGTCCATCCAGCCAAGGTCATCGATATCGATCAAAACAAAATTCAGTTTCTTCTTTTTTGATAGCAGAGCGCATGTGGACAGAGCTCCGGAACCAGTCAGAGCGACTGTCCCCAGACCCAATCTTTTTAAAAAATCGCGTCGATTCACTTTCTCTTTCTCCTCGGTCGCAGGATAAAATTATTTTTTCTTTTTCCTCACCAGAGGAAAAAGCTCTGATTCAGTCCTGGCATCCCACATGATCTCTTTCATTTGGGAGACCATATCAGGTTTCTTCTCTGCAAGGTTATGCTGTTCTGAGATATCATCTTTGAGATTATACAGTTCGATAGGGCTGTTCACATCTTTTCGGTAGGCTTTCCAGTCTCCCAGTCGCACGGCTTGCCTTCCACCATATTCCCAGTAGAGGAACTCATGAACTTTTTGCTTCTCACTGTTCCCCAGAAGTGTCGGCAGGATGGAAATGCCGTCGATATCGCGAGGCGGATTTGTGCCCAGCAATTCCGCAAATGTTGGGAGAAAATCCCAGAAAGCAGAGATGTGCTCGCTCACGGCGCCAGGTTTGATCTTTCCAGGCCAGCGGGCAACCAGAGGAACTCGTATCCCTCCCTCATACAGCATGGTTTTGAGTCCCCGGAGAGGACCGGCGCTGTTGAAAAACTCCGAATCTGTTCCTCCGTTAAACGTGGGACCGTTATCACTGGAGAAGAAGATGAGTGTCTTATCATCAATTCCCAACTCCTTGAGGAGAGCCATGATCCTTCCGATTTCCCGGTCCATGCGTGTGACCATGGCCGCATAGCCGGTCCTTGGAGCGGGATGAGGCAAATAGCCTTTCTCTCCTTTATAGGGAGTCTCTGGAAAAACGCCTTCGTATTCCTGAAGAGAATCTTCCGGAACCTGAATGGCCGCATGGGGTACAGGGAAAGGCAGGTAGAGGAAGAACGGTCTGTCCTTGTTTTCTCTGATAAACCAGAGGGCTTCCTCTGCCATCAAATCCATTGAATACTGTTTACCCGAATACGGCGCATAGGAAGCTCTATCATACGGGTCTTTCTCCTTGGGCAGCTTCTGGTGAGGATAAAAGTATTTGTTCTGGGCAAGAACATGTTTTTCTCTGTTTCGCCAGAGATGAATCGGGTAATAATTATGCGCCACCCGTTGGCAGAGATAGCCATACCAGTGGTCAAATCCCTGATTGTTTGGATCGCCTGAATTATCGGGTCCACCCAAACCCCATTTGCCGATTGCTCCGGTTGTGTATCCGGCTTTCTGGAACATCCGGCCAACAGTGAAAGTATTCTCGAGTAAGGGCCGGTTGCCTTCGAGATTCGGATTCCTCCAGACCTCTCCTCTGTAGCCCATCTCATCATTGTTCCGAATGTAAGCATGACCCGTGTGTTTTCCGGTCATCAGCACACAGCGGGAAGGCGCACAGACCGGACTTCCGGAATAGTGCTGAGTGAACTTCATGCCTTCAGCAGCCAGCCTGTCAATATGAGGTGTTCGGATCTTCTCCTGGCCATAACAGCCCAGCTCACCATAGCCCAGGTCGTCAGCTAGGATAAAGATGACGTTAGGTTTTGCGCCGGCTGTTTTCCCGCAAAATTCAAACTGTGTCACAGCCAAGGCGGCTGCACCCAAGCCAACGGTTTTGAGGAAATCCCGACGATTGAAGTGCGAGTCCATGTCTCCTCCCTTCAAAATTTTACCTCTATCATCCTGTCAAGACGTTAATATTTCAAGCCTGTAACCCTATCGTTCAATCCTGTGCGAAAATAAATGTTAGACATTCTTTCTTTATGTTTCTTTAATGTACACACAATCTTTCATGCCCTCGTCTTTCCGGCTTTAACCAATCTATCTCCCAATCGCATACCGATATCATTTATCATCAAAAAGTCTCGATGAACCGTATTAAAACCTCTGCTTGCTCAAGGACATGGGAGTGCCTTCTTTTTCCGAAAAAGGCCGCAGCCTGAAGCTGTAAGAATACTCTTTCACCGGTAGTCTGTATTCCGAATGAGGACGCGCCCGGTCTCCCCAGCTTGTATCCCCGCCAACTCCCATCTGTTTATAATCGAGCTTCAGAGTGACAAGATCTCTTTTTTTTAGATGAAATGTATGTCTCTGCCGCTTCTCCAAGCCCGGGTCAAAATCCTCATCGATGAAATGATGCGCGCTGATGCTCAGCAGCGGCCGGCCCACAGCCAGCAACCCGATTCCTTTGTCGTTAATCAGGGCCACCCAACGCACATCTGTCCTGTTTCCGTTCTCTTGAGGACGGATGTAGGGATGGTAAAGGTCCTTCACCTTTCCGGTGTAAACTCCGACTGGAGAACCTGTTTTCCTGTCCCAGTAGTTCTCATGGGGCCCTCTTCCATACCATATGATATTTTCGAACTCTGCCGGAAGTGTTACGATCATTCCGAACCTGGCCATTTCCGGGAGCTCGATGTTCCCGGGAACAAACCTGTTGGTAACGATTATATCTCCGCTTCCAAAAATCCTGTAGGATGTGGAGTATTTCGAATCTCCTGCTGGAATCATGGAGACGACATCCACCTGGATTTCTCGTGAACTCACACGTCTCGCCGTGACTTTCTCGACTGTCCTTCCCACACCCGCCCCTTTCCAAACTCTGAGTCGTTTGGGCATATCCCAGCCAAAATCATTATCTGTCGGAGCTCGCCAGAAATTCGGAACCGGGCCGGATTGGATGAGCTCTGTATTCTCAAAGACGTACGAGGTGAGCATTCCTGTTGATTTATCAAAAGAAATCGTGAAATTTTTCCCTTGGATATCGATGAATTCTCCTCTTTTTTGGAATGACAATTTAGGAAGTCTTTTTCTATCGATATCGCGGACTGGCTGAGACAGCGGCAGTTTAAACTGCTCCCAGGCCACCTCATGCCCTTTTGGCAGGAGGGACATCGGCTCTCTCAAAGTGAAACTCAACTTCAGAAAATACTCCTTTCCAGGCTCGGGCACAATCTTTGACAGCGGCAGAGTGACCTCTTGAGAATGCCGGGGTGGAATATCCATCCTGGGCAGTTTTCCTCTGGCGATTTCCTCTTCGTCCCCCATGACTATCCATTTTGTATCAAAAACGTTGAAGTCAGTGAAATCATAGGTGTTGTGAATCTCCACCTTGCCAGCCTTCAGGTCCAGAGGTTTCACTTTTATGTATTGGTAAACCTTCTTTACTTCCCAGATATGAGGATGGAGTTTCCTGTCTGGAAAGACAAGCCCGTTGATGCAGAAATTCTTATCACTCAATGTCCCCGGAGGACCAAAATCACCTCCATAGGCCCAGAACTCCTCTCCTTTCTCATTTTTCTTGAGCAGTCCCTGATCGACCCAATCCCAGATAAAGCCTCCCTGAAGCTCTCTGTGCTTGTCGAAATAATCCCAGTAATCCTGGAGATTTCCGACACTGTTCCCCATGGCATGGGCGTACTCGCACAGGATGAGCGGCCGATTATCCAATCCTTTTTTGAGAAAATCTTCAAGATGATGGATCTGGCGGTACATCGGACAGACGATATCCGTATGGGGACGAGTTTTGGCCTGCTCATACTGGACCGGCCGGGAAGGATCGCGCGTCTTGATCCAGGAATAGGTGGCTCTGAAGTTGACTCCATCACCCGCTTCATTCCCGAGGGACCAGATGATGACTGCGGGA
>JASFPJ010000006.1:0-25567 GCA_050116035.1 Candidatus Aminicenantota bacterium
AGATCGCAAACCAAATGGTGAAGCAGGTGAAGAAAAACCCTGGACTGAAGCCCTGTATTGTCTTCATCTCTTCCATATCCGCTGATGTGTCTTCTCCGTCCAGGGCAGAATACTGTGTTTCCAAAGCGGCTTTAAGCCAGGCGGCTCGCGTTTTTGCGGACAGGTTGAGCGAATACGGCATCAATGTCTTTGAGGTGCGTCCGGGCATTATCCAGACGGACATGACTGCTCCTGTCCAGGAAAAATACGATAAACTCATCGACCAAGGCTTGGTGCCCCAAAAGCGGTGGGGATTTCCGGAAGATGTGGGAAAAGCAGTGGCTTCTTTGGCCAAAGGAGATTTCGGCTATTCCACCGGATTGGTTATCGAGGTCAGCGGCGGGATGAATATCCGACACCTGTGAGATGCAGCCGGGAAAAAAGAGGAATTTTCTTTGTCTTTACATAAGAAGAAGGCCAATCTCAGAAGTGAAAATGCATTTCTTTTTACGAGATTGCTTCACTCCATTCGCAGTGACAAGGAAAAAGTCTCATTACGGGCGAAGAGAAGTGAAATTCTATCGATTAGTTCGTAACAGGCGTGGCAATCTCACATTATGTCGTTGCGAGGAACGAAGAGACATGGCAATCTTGCATCATGTCATTGCGAGGAACGAAGAGACGTGGCAATCTCGTATCGGAAATCACTTGTTTATGAATTAATAAAAGGAAGAGGAGAAAACCAGGAATGAATAAGTCGCGGAAGGCTTTCAGGAATATCCAGAAAAGCCAGTTGATTGCCCTTTTGACTCCTCAAAGCCAAAGCGAATGTGTGAAGGCGTATGAGATGCTGCGTCCGTTTAACGTCGTTCTTGAAGTCGCCATGCGCTCGGAATATGCGGTTGACGGAATCAAAGCGATAGTGAAGAAATTCCCGGATGCTATAGTCTTGGCGGGAACTGTGTTGAACAGGGAGCAAGCTGAAAAAGCCATTCAGGCTGGGGCGGCGGGTGTCGTGTCGGCTGATTACATTCCTGCTGTGGTTGATGTGTGTGTGGAAAAGGATGTCATGTGCGTTCCAGGCGGGTTGTCCGATGTGGGGAAACAGCTGGTCCAGAAAGCCGAAGGTTACGGATGTTCTCTTGAGGAACTTCGGGATAAATATCCTTATCAATGGATCTATAAACTGTTCCCTGCTTTCTCAGGGAAGCTTTCCAACATGGACCTCTCCCATTCTTGGAAGGGTCCGTATAAGAATCTGACGGTTATCTACACTGGAGGAATCACTCTGGACACTCTGAAGGAGGCCATCAGAAAAGATCCTGATGGGGTATTCTGTGCCTCGGCTCTGACAAAGTACATCAGTGAACTGAAGCAAATGAAACAGGATGTTCAACAGTGGAAAGATATGCTCAAGGCTCCTCTCCCCAAAGCAAAAAAGATTGCAAAGACAAAAAGGGGAGAAGAGCCTCTTGGCCCCAGAGTGGTCACTTTTGGAGAGATGATGATTCGTCTCTCTCCACCGCCAGGAATTCGGCTTCAGAGCGCGCGGAATTTCGACTTGAATTTTGGCGGGGCTGAAGCGAATGTCACTGTTTCTCTGGCCCGGTTTGGAATCAACACGTCCTTTGTCACCGCTCTACCTCCGAATGACCTGGGTGATCATGCTCTCCGCACGTTGAGAATGCACGGAGTGGATACGCGGTTCATCCTCAAAAAAGGGAAGAGAATCGGTGTGTATTATCTGGAACATGGCTCTGGGCCCAGACCTTCGAAGGTCATCTATGACCGTGCGTATTCGGCGTTTTCTGAGATAAAGCCCTCTAACCTGGATTGGGAACGAATACTGGATGATGTCCAGTGGTTTCACTGGACAGGGATCACTCCGGCCCTGGGGGATTCAGTCGCTTCCAGTCTGCGCCAGGGATTAGAGGCGGCGAAAAAGAGGGGAATAACAGTTAGTGCGGATTTGAACTACCGGAAGATGCTCTGGAGTGAGGATAAGGCCAAAGAAGTGATGACAGGTCTGATGGAGTATGTCGACGTCCTTTTCGGGAATGAAGAAGATCCCATGAGAGTGTTCGGTGTTCGGCCGAAAAGAACGGACGTGGCTGCGGGCAAGCTGAACGTGGAGGATTACCGGGAGCTAGCGAGCACACTGCTTAAGCGGTTCGGATTGAAAAAGGTCGCCATCTCCCTCCGGGAAAGCCTCTCTGCTTCGGAAAACATCTGGTCAGCCTGTCTTTTGAGCGGAAACAAATTTATCAAGAGCCAGAAATACCGGATCTGGATAGTGGACCGGGTGGGCACAGGGGATGCCTTTGCCGCTGGATTGATATACAAACTCCTGATGGGAAAGACCGACAAGGAAGCTCTTGATTTTGGTGTCGCGGCCGCCTGCCTTAAACACTCGATCTGCGGAGATTTCAATCTTGTCAGTGTCGAGGAGGTCGAACGGATGGTTGGCGGTGAGACGAGCGGGCGAGTGCAGCGCTGAAAGTTAGAAAATAAGATATGCTGAGCGACGTCTGATCATATTCAGAAAGAGAAATAGAACCAAATGAACGTCAATTTCATGAGAACGGTCGACCGTAGAGTGGGCATTCCGATTTGTTTTTCTCTTTCCATCATTCATGGGATTGGGAGAATATTCAGTCCACCCAAGATCATTAAGAAGCCTCAAAGAATCTTGTTCATCGAATTATCTGAAATGGGCAGCATGGTCCTTGCCTATTCTCTTTTCAAGAAGACAAAAGAGCTGTTTCCAGAGGCCGAACTGCATTTCCTGACCTTCAAAGAGAACCGCCACGCAGTGGATATTCTGGGTATCATCCCAAAAGAGAATGTCATGACTGTGAGCAGCCGCAATATCTTCAGTTTTTTATTCTCATCCATCCGTGCAACATGGAAACTCAGATGGAAGAAGATAAGTGTGGCTGTGGATATGGAGCTGTTTGCCAGGCTCACGGCCATACTCAGTTTTATGAGCGGCGCAAAGAACAGGGTCGGCTACTTCAGGTATCGCAATGAGGGATTATACAGAGGAGATTTCCTGACACATAGAGTGGCATTCAATCCCCATATCCATATGGTTCAAAACTTTCTCAACCTGATTTACGCTGTTCATTCCTCTCATAAAGAACTCCCCCTGACAAAAAAACCTCTGGCTGAAAAAGATGTTGTTCTTCCGAGAATTCGATTATCCGAAACGGCAAAAATGAAGATGGTAAAGAGACTCCGGGAAGAGAATAAAAACATCGTGCATGCAAAAAAGATCATTCTCCTCAACCCGAATGCGAGTGACATCGTTCCTGTGAGGAGATGGCCTCTAATGAATTATATCGAGTTGGCCAGGAAGCTCCTTAAGCATGATGGAATATACATCATCAACACAGGCGTTGAGTCAGAGAAAAAATATGGAGATGTCCTGCATCAAGCCTTAGGTTCAATGAGATTTATTAACCTTGTCGGAAGAACCTCTTTTTCTGAATTAATCAGTCTCTATGATATAGCCGACATTTTGATCACGAATGACAGCGGACCCGTGCATTTTTCTGCGCTGACGAATATCAAAACTTTTGCGTTTTTTGGGCCTGAAACTCCAAAGCTCTACGGGCCGCTGGGAGATAACTGCTATGTATTCTACTCGAATTACAGCTGCAGTCCCTGCATATCCGCTTTTAACCAGCGGAAATCTCCCTGTAACGACAATAAATGTCTCAAAGCCATCTCTGTGGAGGATGTTTACAGGAAAGTGAAGCTGCTCATTGCGTGATTTGATTCTACTGCACTCAATGATTCTCCTGATAAACTCGAAAATTCTGTCAGTAAAACCAGGATTTAGAGAATTGAACCGTTTGAGAGCGCCATGCGTTTGAGAAAGAGGACGTATTTATTCATCTTGGTTGCCCTTGTCCTCCTGATTTTAATTTTTCTCCTCAAGGTCCAGGAGCACATGAGAGATTTTGAGGTGAATTACACCGCGGGAAAAAGGTTAAGAGCGGGAGAGAATCTTTACCTGAAAAAAGATGGGCACTACATGTTCAAATACCTGCCCAGTTCCGCACTCTTTTACATCCCTCTCTCATTCCTCCCCCTAAATGTGGCGAAAGCCATCTGGTATGTTCTTGTAGCTTTCAGCATTTATTCAATCGTTATCATTTCTTACAGGATCTTGCCCTTGAAAAAAGGGAAACCGCACTATCTACTTGTGTTCACTCCTTTGATATTGCTTCGGTACTTCTTAAGAGAGATACAGCTGGGGCAGATCAATGCGGTCGTCGGGATGATCCTGCTTTTTATGGTCTGGTTTTTGATCTCTGAAAAAGACAGGAAGCTCGCCCAGAGTGAGATAGGCGCAGGGCTCCTCTGGGGTCTTGCCCTTTCGCTCAAGCCTCATTCTCTGATCTTCCTGCCCTATTTTCTTATAAAGAAAAAGTTTAAAGCCCTGTTGAGCGGGCTGGGCTTTTTAGTTCTGGCTCTTTTTATCACATCACTTTTTTATGGTTTTCAAGGATACGCAGCCGTTCTTAAAGAATGGATCGCCACTCTTTCTCGCTCAACGCCGGGCTTATTCACGTCCCAGGACAACATATCCTTTGTGGCCATGTTTATGAAATGGACAGGGGAGCGAAACCTCGCTCTTGTGCTGGCCGGAGCCATAATCATCCTCGTGGCTTTCTTGATGTTGGCCGTGATTCTCAGGGGGCGGGGAGTCGAACGGGCACCGGTACTGGAATGTTCTATTCTTCTCATTCTTATTCCGCTCGTATCTCCTTTAGGTTGGGATTACACTCTTCTCGTTTCTGCATTGGGTGTGATGATACTCATCCAGAATTTTTTCCAGTTTTCAAAATTTTGGAAAGTTGTTCTCGTCGTGGACTTCTTCATCATTGCATTTTCCCTTTTCGATATAATGGGAAGAGAACTGTATGCCCAATTCATGTCCTGGTGTGTGATAACTCTAAATTTTGTGATCCTTATCGGGTATCTCTCTTATCTCCGGTTCAAAAAAATCTGTTAAAGAGAAAAAGAGCGGATTCTCTTTCCTGTTGTTTGGATAATTTGATAACTTAAATACACAGAAATGGCATCGCTCCCTTCAGATTTTTAACGCCATCCCCTCATCAACCTTCTCGGCCCTGTGGAACTCCGCGAGTTTATCAATCTCGCGCCTTGATGTTCAAGCTCATTTTTGACCCGCACTATGGATTATACCATGCTCAAACAGTCCTCGGGCCCGACTCTGTCGGGTTCCCTCGAAGAACAACATCGTTGCGGAGAAACGATGTTGGGGGATCCAAGGGGGTATGTCCCCTTGGTCGCAGGATGATTTAAGGAATACGAGAAGGGGAGGCAGTGAGCCGTGAGAAGGCAGGCGAGCGTTGGAAGGGGGAAAGCGGTGCTGTTCCCCCTCCAAAGAGTTCGGGTAAGGCTAAATCTTCAAGGTCGCTTCTTCCATTTCCGTGTATTTTAACTATACTATCTTGAAGAGAATCTACGAGATAAAGGGATTAGAACTTGAGCACATACATGGCGCGGACAGCGGGCTTTGTGCTCTTGACTCGTTCATCCTCGAGTGAGGCATGCCGCAAGTAATAATCATACCCGACGCTGACCTGCGATCTTTTTGAGATATCACAATTGAGGTTTAAAGTCAGGATTCCCAGGAATTCGTTGACACTGGTGTATATGGAGTGGACCCAGTACTGGGAAAAGCCCGTATCAATACTGCCCAACCCTCTCTTTCCAAGCTCGAACCTGACTCTGCCAAGCAATCCGGGCCCAAAGTAATACGGATCATCTATTTTTGTTCCGAAATGGGCGTCCGGGGACTCGATCGAGGGGCTGGAGCCTCCGAGTATTAAATACAGAATTCCCGAACTGTTGAAATAATAGCGAGAGTCGGATTCAGAGATGGTGACAAGGCCGGGTCCGAGACCAAGGGCAGACATTATCTTACTCGTCTGGGTGTCCATATAATCAAAAACTCCGAATAGCCCGGCAATGCCCCCTTTGATTTTTCTTCCTGCGAGAATTCCCGTCGTGAGAATTTCCGTATCGAGAAGTTTATAATCCTGGAGTCCTAACTTTATACTGAAGGAGAACCAATCATAAGAATGGACAGAGGAAGTGTCGCCTTTTAAGTAATCAGTATACTCCAGGCCCAAAGCCATCAGAAAAGTGGGCTGTCCTGAGCTTGTCTTGTAGGCTCCAAAAGGAAACTTAAGGTTGAAATAGTGCTTTTCTGGTGGAAGTCCGGCTTTAAACGCATCACCGGAGACGACTCTGAATATGTTTCCCGGGTTCACAACGAAGGCCATGGTTTCGCGGAGGACTCTTTCAAATCCGACCGCACTTTCATCAATGAACAGATTGGCTGCTTTGAACAAGATCTCACCCAGAGCGAGGCCTCCAAGAGTATTCAGCATGAGGTCGTTTCTGGAAGGGGGGTTGTCTTTATCCCCTCTCGATTCAAGAAATAACTCCCATGTGGCACTCCCGAAAAAAGTATAAAGTGTTGATTCCAAGACACTTAAATTATTCCTCCTGGCAGCAGTATAATTGATGGCTCCATGATAAGGGTGGCCGAGTAGGTTTGTCCAGTAGGTGTCTTTATCCCAGCTGAAGCCGGATTTAAGGTTATTCCGCCAGGAGTCCCATGAGACGTAAGCCCACTTTTCTTTTATGACGTATCTGTTAAAAAGCCATATGGTCACGTTGAGTGATGTCATTTCAACAGCAGCTCTGAAGTATCTTTTTCTATTTTTCTGAGTGAGTTCCTTTTCCAGGGGGGTTTTGAATGAAAAGAATCCAGGATTGTTTGTTCCCAGCCTGAATGGGGCTCTACATTCTCCTCTTTTTTGAGAGTTGTTTTTTATGTAGAAAGCCGTATTACTCTCCGGCGTCAATATGTTAATAGAGCTGCAAAGGCTATCTGGTGAATACAGGTCCAATGAATGTCTCTGGCTGTCGAACAGTGAGCCTACCGTTTGAAGGAATTCTTTTTTTTGAGGATTTTCTGGCTCCTCGGCAAACAGATTTGAGAAACTTATTAGATTTACAGCGAGAATTATTATTATGGCTCGAATCTTCATTGAAATACCTTGCGCTTCTACTCGCTCCTTATTTAAGAAAATAAAAAATTGGAGTGTGTGAGGAAATTTGTGTGTATTTTAAATTAAAAAACATAATAAGAAAGCCGCTTAGAAAAGTCAAATAGAGAAGACAAAGATTAGACTTATAGAGCCGGTAAATGGCGTCCGAATCCCTGTTTGGCTTTAGCGTTTTTCCTTCCAGGGGCTCGATTTCCAGGGAGCAATGGCTTTTTGCCAGAAAGTTCCTGTCCCTGACCTCCGGATGACAATAATGGCCCAAACCAGGAATGAGATCTCAACAATTGCCGAGGCAGGAGTGGTGAAATATCTGTACCAGTCATAGAGAATTGATGTATCGGACCAGGGCCAAATCCCGATAGAATACTTCGTGTTGGAGAGAGGCCAGAAAAGCATAACCCCTATGTCGTCGAATATATCGGTTAAGACATGGAGCCAGCTCCCGATGAGAAAGCATAGGCCTGGCATCCTTCCGAATATCCACCAGATGAGGAGTGAACAGGCGAGAGGAACGATCAGTGTGTGGAAATGGCCGAACAGGTAGTCGCGGTGCATCTTTGTATCGATCAGGAACATGAAAATGCGGTCAATGAGGAAAAAATTAGGAAAAGCAGAACCGACGATCAACCATCGGAAATTCAATCGAGGGAGATAATATTTCAACACGTACTGTTCGGTATAATGGGCTGTGATGCTCATTTTTTATCAATGAAATTTTGAGCCAAGAATATCTGTTTCTCACATTAGTTTTCAACGAGAATCTGATTCCTGCGCACGATCATTGTTAGGGATTGAAAGAAGTGGAATTATTGATGGATACCTTTCTCATTCGGGTTGTCAATTTTGATCTTGGTTCGTCGAGGCTATGATAGGAGTGTCAGTCGCTATTTGTCAAATCTTTTGTGTGAGTTTGATATTCATTCTCGCCCGATTTTAAATTTCATCAACTGTAAAGAAGTGAGACTCGCATGAGTTTTGAAAGTCTTTATCGGGCTAAATTGCGTTTGACATCCAATTTAATACAATTTAAGTTAATATTCGCATCTTCTGAATTCCAAGATTGTCTATGAGGAGGTGAACCGATATGGCTTATGCTGGAGGAGCCACAGGGGCTGCCGTTGCGGCGGCGGCGATTGCTCAGGCCGTTAGAGCTTCCGGTGCGATTGTGCGCGTGGAGGCGAATGATTTTATGATAATCCTCTCGAAAGCCGATAAACCTGTTGTGGTTTGTGCGATAAGCGGCTTCCGGAAAAAGAGGCATGAGTATTTAACCGGGTATAAAGGGCTTGTTTTTTACACTAAATCAAATGTTCCTCTACAGCTCCCTTCCGAGGCAGAACTCATCGTGGCTAAAAAGATTTGGATCCCGGGTTAAGATTTCTGTATTTATCCATGATAGATGTTCAGGAGCATTTTTACAACGATGACCCGACCAAAGGTCATCCTGATGTCCGGACAAGACTAAGGGACGTTTCCTATTTTTTCCTTGGTAACGGCTTCATCCAGGCTGTTGTTCAGGTGGCCCCAGCCGGAGAGGGGACTCCTGTCGGCCTGCTGGTTATGGACCCGGAGCGTTTTGGAAAGAAAAGAGACGCTCTGACAATGGATCCCCATTCCGGACTCGAGAACACGATGATCCGTGTAAGGTCTGAGTCGTGTGAGCATATTCCTAAGGGAGAATCTTTACAAGCTGGTTGGATATCCGAGTATCCAACGCCTGCTGTCTGTGTGCAGTGGGAAAGCCGGGATTTCCACGTGAGCGAAATTTTTTATTGTCCGGATGTGTTCCAACCTGTGCTCGTCTGCGAAGTTCGAATGAAAAATTTACTGAAGAGCGAAGTTCAAGCTCTGATCCGGGCAGGAATCCTCGATAAGGTCACAGAGAAGGCTCTCTCGTTTGGGCCCGAAGAAGAACTTGCGGTTTTTCTCCGCTACACGCTTAACCGTTCGAACCAAGTTGTCACAGTCGATTTAGCTGATAGGTCTGGACCGAGCGAGGAAGCGCTCCAGTTCTGGGAGAAAGTCACCTCTGTATCTTTTGGGCTGCCCCTCCTGGATCATTATTTCAATGCCTGTCGGACCCAGCTGCCTGCAGTTATCTCAAATTCAGGAAAGGTTGACGGCAGCATCTGGCAATACAACCGGGAGTGGGTTCGGGATCAGGCTATGATGACAATCGGATTGACTCTATCGGGACACCATGAGATAGCCTGCCGGATGCTTAACCGTTTATTGGAAGAGTTTGTCACAGATGAAGGGGACACAATCGATTCCAGCGAAAAAAGGGATCCTGATGAAGTTGAATTGGACCAGAATGGCGTGCTTCTTTATGCGTTAAAGAACTATGTCCTGTGGTCCGGTGATCATGATATTGTGGCTCAACACTGGGATAAGATCGTTTCCACGGCTGAATTTCCTCTAAAGGATATTTTTCGACATCAGCCTTCGGGCCTGCTCGCCAATCAGAGAGAATACTGGGAGCGTCACAGAGCCCATGGTGTGGAGAAAGGCCTGGAACTGACTCATCAGCTGTGGACATCAATAGGGCTTCGCTCTGCAGCAGAGCTGGCTCGCCTGGTCTCTAATGAGGCCGCAGCGAAGCTTTGGGAAACGAGATCTGAATGGATAAAACAATCGATGCTGGACCCTGAGCAATACGGTCTGGTTGACGAGCGCGGATTCATCAAGCGCCGAAAAGTCGATGGCACTGTTCAAGAGACTCTGGACCCTTTGCCCGATGCCGGCCTCCCAGAGGAGGCTCCTTTGGCTTCCGGTGACGCCCACTTTCTCAATCCCGATGCATCCACTTCTTTACCGATTGCCTTTGGGTTTATTTCTCCGGATTCTCCACTGGCTTCTTCAACGATGGCGAATCTTGAAACACTCTGGAACCAGTCCTGGGAAGACGGAGGATACGGCCGTTATCATGCCAGCTCTGAGCCTGACTCGCCTGGCCCATGGCCTTTTCCATCGCTGTTCATCGCCCGTGCTTACATGGAGACTGGAGACCTGGAGAAAGTGTGGCGGGTTCTCAAATGGATGGACACTCTCTCCGGAGCCACGGCTGGCTCCTGGTTTGAATTCTACGGCCCCCGGCAGTCCCCTCCCTTTCCTCAAGTTGGGATAACGCCCTGGACGTGGGCAGAGATGCTTATCTTGCTCTGCCACCATGTAATCGGTATCCAGCCTGAGATGAATCATCTCAGAATAAAGCCAAGGCTCCTTCCGGGCATAAAAAGAATCAGGGCTTTATTTCCTCTCAGAAACGGAAGGATTAACCTTGATATACAGAGGGCTTCAAAAGGAAAGCCGCAGGGTTTTCGCTCGAACGGAGCCATTATCCAATCCTCAGATGAAGAAGCCCTCATTTTCTACTCAAAAAAGGACCTCTGGGTGGAAGCTTCTCTGCCTTAACGATTTCTTAGAGTGGAGGACTGAATGAAATCCAAGACTTTGCATCTCATCTGTAATGCCCATCTTGACCCTGTCTGGTTGTGGGAGTGGGAAGAGGGCGCCGGAGAAACTCTCTCGACTTTTCGGACCGCCGCTCAGCTTTCTGAGGAATTCGATGAATTCGTGTTCAACCATAATGAAGCTGTCCTGTATAAATGGGTCGAGATGTTTGAGCCGGAGCTCTTTTCCCGGATCCAGCAGTTGGTGAAAAAGCAAAAATGGCATATTCTGGGCGGCTGGTATCTTCAGCCCGATTGCAACATGCCCAGCGGTGAATCTTTTGTCCGGCAGATTCTTATGGGTAAATCTTACTTTAAAGAGAAATTTGGCGTGGAACCCAGGACTGCCATGAACTTTGACCCGTTCGGGCACACCAGGGGTCTCGTGCAGATATTGAAAAAATCGGGGTACTCGTCTTACCTCTTCTGCCGGCCTGATGCCAAGCATATCACACTCCCTGCCGATGATTTCATCTGGGTCGGGTACGATGGATCGGAGATCCTCGCTCACCGCGCACGGTACCACTACAATTCAGAAAGAGGAAAGGCCCGGCAGCGGGTGGAACAATGGATAAAGGAGAATAAAGAACAGAACCAAGGAATGCTGCTCTGGGGGATCGGGGATCACGGTGGCGGAGCCTCCCGCGAGGACCTTGAACAGCTTCGCAAACTCTGCGAAGGAAAATCTGGATGGGATGTGCGTCACGGAATTCCAGAAGATTATTTCGAAATTCTAAGCCGGAAAACGGAGGAACTGCCCCGCCACTCTCAAGACCTCAATCCCTGGGCAGTGGGCTGCTATACCACCATGGCGCTCATCAAACAAAAGCACCGTCTCCTCGAAAACACCTATTATTTAACCGAAAAAATGGTGAGTCATGCTTCATTACAAGGTTTGATGGATTATCCCAGGGACGAGCTTCACCAATCGCTTGAAGATCTTTTGTTCTGTGAATTCCATGATATCCTTCCTGGCTCTTCCATTGTCGAGGTTGAGGCCTATGCTATCCAGAGGATGGACCATGCGCTGGAAATCCTGTCCCGTCTCAAAGCCCGGGCATTCTTTACTCTGGCGAAAGGGGAAAAGAGAGCCGAAGAAGGAGAGTTTCCGATTTTTGTCTACAATCCCCATCCTTATCCAGTGAATGAGATGATTTCCTGTGAATTCCAGCCACAGGAGCCAAATTTTAACCCGAAGGTCTTCTGGCTCCCTGAGATTAGAGACAGCAATGGAAAAGCTGTTCTCCATCAGCTCGAGAAAGAGAGCAGCAATATATCCGTGGACCAGAGGAAAAGAGTCGTCTTCCAGGCCGAACTCAAGCCGGCACAGATGAATCGCTTCTCCTGCTTCTTGAAAGAGGTCAAGCCGATTCCAATAAGAGATAAGAGGAAAGAGACGCCACTGGCTTTCAAATCAGATAAAACCGAGCTGACCATTAATCCCAAAACAGGTTGGATAGATAAATATCGCGTCGACGGAGTAGACTTTCTTAAGACTGATTCTTTCCGCTGCCTTGTCATCAAAGATTATCCAGATCCCTGGGGAATGAAGGTCCGTTCGTTCCGGAATGTTCTGGGAAGTTTTAATCTCATGACAAAGAAGGAAGCGGTCCGGTTTGCCGGTGTGTCAGAATCCGAGCTTGACCCTATCCGGATTATCGAGGATGGTCCTGTGAGGACTGTCGTCGAGGCACTCTTTGAATACAATCATTCATCAATCTGTCTGAGATATATGATTCCAAAAAAAAGCAGTGAGTTTGGAGTGGAGGTCCGGGTGCTCTGGGCAGAGAAAGACCGTATGCTCAAACTCTCTGTGCCGACCTCATTCAAGAAAGGGGACTGCAGAGGACAGGTGGCCTACGGTTTCGAGGAATTCACCAGAGAAGAGGAAGAGCTGGTTGCCCAGAAATGGGTCGGAGTTGTCTCTTCGGATAAAAATTATGCTCTGACGGTAATCAACAATGGCACGTACGGCTTTGACTTTTCGAACGGTGAACTTCGTCATTCCCTACTGCGCTCTGCAGCTTATGCGGCCCACCCTGTGGACGGAAAGAGGCCGATTGTTCCCCCAGACCGGTTCGAGCCGCGGATAGACCAGGGCGAGAGGGTATTCCGTTTCTGGATCAAAGGGGGAGAGACTCAAGAACGGCTCTCTCAGGTAGACCGTGAGGCTCTTATCAAGAATGAGAGCCCGATGGCACTTTCCTGGTTTCCTCCAGAAAAGCGGGAGAAAACTCTGCCTTCAGTATCAGTGAGTGGGGATGCTGTCCAGGTCACTTCTGTCAAGATGGCGGAAGAAAATAAATGGCTCCTCATACGCTTGTTCGAGCCCACGGGTGAAGAGCGAAAAACCGGTGTATCGGTTCCCTGTTTACACCTTTCTTTTGAGGTAAAGCTTCAAGGCTTTGAGATCAAGACCATGGCCGTGGACCTTGATTCAAAAGAAATATTTGAGGTGGATCTAATGGAGAAAAGACTGTGACTGGATTCCCATGATATAATCGAAGGGATGATGGCCATTTAAGATAGAATTGGAAGAAACAGGAAACACTCAAAAAAATGAAAAGGAATAACGAAGGGCCAAAAACTCCACCGGTCTCTGTTGTCATGGTTGGAATCGGCGGGATGGGGCTTCATTACCTTATAACTCTGCTCGAGGAGTTTTCTCCCGGAGAGATTGAGCTTCGCGCGGCTGTGGACCCTTTCCCGGAGAGGTCTGAACGCTACGCTGAACTCAAAGAAAAGGGGATTCCTGTGTTTGACTCCCTCAGTGAATTTTACGGGAGCGGACAGACCGCAGAACTGGCTGTGATTTCGTCTCCGACTCAACACCATGTACTCCAGAGTTGTGAGGCGCTCCGTCACGGCAGCCATGTGTTGTGCGAGAAGCCCATCGGAGCCACGATCCAGGACGCGGACCAGTTGATCCAGGTCAAGAATGAGTCAAGCCATTGGGTCATGATCGGCTACCAATGGTCCTATTCCAAGGCGATTCAATGCCTGAAACGCGATATTCTCAAGGGACTGTTCGGCAGGCCGGTTCGGCTGAAATCCCTGTGTTTCTGGCCTAGGGCAAAGGATTATTATGGAAGAAGCTCCTGGCTGGGGAGAAAAAAAGATGAAGAGGGCCGTTGGATACTGGACAGCCCAGCTAACAACGCTATGGCTCATTTTCTGCACAACCTGTTCTACGTGTTGGGCGACCATGCGGATACGAGCGCTCGACCCACCGCGGTCACAGCCGAGCTCTACAGAGCCTATCCTATCCAGAATTTCGACACCGTCGCCTGTCGTGCATTCACACAGGAAGGAACAGAGCTCCTTTTCTATGCGTCCCACGTGACACGTCCCGACCAGGGACCCATATTTTCCTTCGAGTTCGAGCAGGCCACGATCACATACGGAGAAGTTACTGAGGAGATCATCGCCATCGACCGCAAGAAGAAAGAAAAACATTATGGCTCCCCTGAAGCCGCCCATCATTTCTTGAAGCTGTTTGATGCAGTGGCGTGTGTTCGGGAGCCCAAGCCCGTCGTTTGCGGCCCGGAAGCGGCTCGCTCCCAGACTTTGTGTGTGAATGGTATCCAGGAGTCCTTCCTAGAAATTGTGGAGTTTCTGGAATCAAGTGTTCACAAGGAAGAAAGTGAAGGAAGATGGTGGGTTGAAGGGCTGGCCGAGGGATTTCATGACTGCTACACGAAGGGAATCCTGCCCAGTGAAGGGAATATTCCCTGGGCCCGCGCCGGAATACCAGTGGATGTTCGGGATTATCAATATTTCCCGGGTGGAACTTCCCCGGCTGACCCAGCGGATAAGCAAGAGGAATGATATCCATGGATTCGCGCGAGCTTGTCCGCAGAACACTCGCCTTTGAATCTCCAGAGCGCATTCCCCGCCAGTGCTGGATTTTGCCCTGGGCGGAGGAAAAATACCCGGCAGTCATCAGGAGGCTTCACAAAGAATATCCGGACGATATTGTTAATGCCCCAACAATCTATAAAAAGACTTTGGGGATTAAAGGGGACCGGTACAGCCCTGGGATTTATGTGGATGAATGGGGATGCATTTTTGACAACCTCCAGAGCGGCACGATCGGAATTGTTCGTGAACCTCTCATTAAGGACTGGAAGGACCTGGATGATTTCAAAACGCCAGATGCGGTCCTCAGCCTTGACAAGGAGGAAGTGAATGCTTTTTGTCAAAGCACGGATAAGTTTGTGCTTTCTGGAACGGTTGTTCGACCTTTTGAACGGCTGCAGTTCATCCGGACTATGGAGCAAGCACTCATCGATTTAATTGAACAGCCTTCTGAACTCTTCGAGCTTTTAAACCGAATTCACGGACATTACTGCAGGGAAGTTGAAGCCTGGGCCCGCACAGATGTGGATGGTGTGGCCCTGATGGATGATTGGGGGACACAGCGAGCGATGATCACCTCTCCAGAGATTTTCAGGCAGATTTTCAGGTCCATGTACCGGGATTATGCGGAAATTGCCCGACAGCGCGGGAAATATGTCTTTATGCATTCGGATGGGTACATCACTGATATCATTCCCGATTTGGTTGAAGTCGGAATCGATGCCCTGAACAGCCAAGTCTTCTGCATGGGAGTCAAGGAGTTGGGTGAGCGGTTTCGTGGGCAGATCACTTTCTGGGGAGAGATTGACCGTCAGCAGCTTCTTCCCCAAGGATCGCGAAAGGAAATTGAACAAGCTGTCCATGAAACATGGGCTCATTTGTATGCGGATGGGGGAGTCATTGCCCAGTGCGAATTTGGCCTTGAAGCCAAACCAGAAAATGTGTTGGCAGTATTCGAAGCCTGGAACTCCATCAGTCAGACAAAATAGGCCGAGTTTTATTGGGAAATTCTTTGTTTTGATTTCATCATGCGCAGATACTACATTTCTCTGATGCTTCTTTCTAGATGATCCGTATAATGTATGACAGGCACTATCTTAAGTATATGGGAATAAAATAGTTTGACATGTTTATTATATTGAGTATATAAAGAGCACATCTTTTCAAAAAGGAGGGAATCATGGAAAATAACGAAGAAAGAATCCCGAACGTGAATGTTTTGTTGAGGAAAGTACTGGATTTAATAGTTGCGGTAGAGCCTATTGTGGAAAAATCGGGAGATGAAGCGTTAAAAGAGAAGTTTGAGATAGGTGATAGATGCTTGAATGTCCTGTTAAGCCTGTTTTACGAATCGGAATGTGTTCCAAGATGCGGTGGTCGATATCCCCGAATATCCATTCCTCGATGCACTCGGGTGTATCCCGCGATACCGGATGGTGAGGGTTGTGATTGGACTCATCCAAGAATACCTTTGCCAGAGGAAAAAAAATAGTTAAACCGTCGGAATAAGAAATTCGAAATCAAGAGCTGTGAAATTTTCTAGTTTCACGCTCATGTTAACAGAGGAGTGCAATTTCAGGTGCTCTTACTGTTATCAGAAAAAAGACACCAATCGCCTCGACATAATCACGCTTGAAAAAGCCCTTGATTTTTTTCTCCCTTTCCTTGAAGAGGAATGCTACATAAGTTTTTACGGAGGCGAGCCTCTTCTTGAATTTGAGAAGATAAAATATACAATCCAGCACCTCCAGAAAAAAGACGAGTATAAAAAAAATCGATTTCAGTTCTCATTCACCACAAACGGAAGCCTGATAAAAAAAGAGATTATTCAGTTCCTGGAAAAGTATAAATTTTCAATATTATTAAGCTTTGACGGGCTGGCTCAAGAGATTCACAGGCAAAAAGGAAGTTTCACACATGCTGTTTCGGTCATGAATGAATTGGTGAAACATCCTGATATTGAAGTTGAAACGAATAGTGTGTTTACACCAGAGTCTGTAGGATATCTTTCTCGATCGGTTCGATTCATCCATGAACTTGGGATCTCGAATATTCATCTCGCTTTCTCCAGCACGAATCAGTGGGATGTTTCTTCACTCCTTCAGTTAGAGAAAGAGCTGAAAAATATGAGAATATATCTTCTTTCTTCGTATAAAAAAACAGGGAAAATGCCTGTTTCGCTTTTCAGGAAAAAAGTCAGCAAGGGAATTTTTGGTTGCTATGCAGGAAAGGACCGGATGGCCTTGACTCCTGATGGAAAACTCTGGGGATGTTATCTTTTTTTTGATTACTTCAAACAGAAAGAGGATAAAAGGGAGTACGGAAAATACTGCTATGGAGGTCTGGATGCATTCATAGAAAATCATGAAAAGATTTACCCTGAGATTCTTTCGAATTATAAGATTCTTGGAATGAATCATTTTTTCACCGATGATGATTTTTGTATGCTGTGCGAAGAACTTGAAGATTGTGCAGTCTGTCCGATCGATGCTGGATTTTCCGGATCGATCCTGGGAAAGATACCCATCTGGATATGTCAGATCAGGAAGCTCATCCGGAAGGAAAAAAACTTATTTTGGGAGGAAATAGAGGCAGAAAACAAAAGTTAACTTGATTGTTTTTTGGGACTAATTTTGTGCTGATTCCCTTATTGTTGCGAGTTGTTTTCTGGCATCCGATACTTCTGGCAAATCCCTATCTGCATTTTTCCAGAGCTGAATGAACTTTTCATAATTTGTGATTGCTTTTTCATTCATCCCTTTCTTTTGATAGGTTTTGCCGAGTAAATAAAAACTTCGAGCATAGATATCCCCCCACCGTAAGCGTCCCATCGATAGAGAAATAATTTTCTCCAATGAAGAGATCACGCCTTCAATGTTACCGGATTCATACAGAGCGGCAATAAAGGCATCCAAAAAGAAAGCATGCTCGTCGAATTTATACGTTTGATGAGGCAGCAAGGAAATGGCTTTTTCAAAGTTGTCAAGGGCTGCCGATAAATTGTCTTTTTTAATTTCGATCATCCCCTTCAAGTGGTAGTAATGTCGCATGTGTTTTTTATTTTCTGTCTTTTGGATTAATCTCTTCAACTGTTTGGCTGTTTTTTTCGCCTCATCCAGCCTATTCATTCCGACATAGGAAATCCCTTGAAGATGGAAAGCGAATTTGCGGTCAACAGTGAAATCTGGTTCGATAGCGGTTTCGATGGCCCTGGTTGAAGAATCAAGAGCTTTTTTGTAGTTCTTCATCCGAAGGTTCAGGTATGTATCAAGTAATCTGAATAATATCTCGTTTTCTGTGATATCCAATTCTCTGGAAAGGGCGATTCCCTTCGTGATCTCTTCCTCACAACTTTTATACTGTCCCATCGATAGATACAAATGGCTCAACCAGTACTGCCCCAGAGTCTTGGAGATGGGCTCATCTATTTCAAGAAGTTTCAGGTAGTCCTTCTCAGCTTCTGCGAATTCGTTCTTGATGTGGTGAATGTTGCCCAATAGTTCTACATTGAATGGATTCTTGGGCTCCAAGGAGAGTGCATTTTGAGCTTCTAGAAGGGCGAGATCTGGTTTGTCCTGGAAGAGATAAACATGGCTCAAGTACCTGTGAAAACTAAAGGGTGAAAATGTGTGCTTGTTTTCCAGAAGAAGGTCTTTAGCTTCTTCATATTCACCCTTTGCCATATGGATAAATGCAAGGTTTTTGTAGGCCAGCTGTGATTTACTGTTGATTTTCAGTGTTTTCTTGAGCCAATTAATGGCTTGATCCCATTCTTCCAAATCCCGATAGATTGATGCGATAAAGAGATACCCTTCCTCGTCATTCGGATAAAGTTTTAACAATTTGAGATAGTTTTTTATCCTTTGACTCGGAGATTTTATGGTGAAGTCGAGGATTATATACCGTTCCCTGTCCGAAACACGATCCAGCAGCTTTAATGCTTTTTGAAAATATTTTTGTTGCTCGTTGTATAATCCCAAGTACTTATAAACTTCTACCATGGTGATCATAGCCAAAGCAAAATTTGGGTCTTTTTCCAATGCTTTCTTTAGAACATCAATGCTTTCTTCGAATTGGCCTTCTTCGTAAAGTCTTGTTCCCTCAATGTAGTACTCCATAGCCTCTGTAGAGCTTGTCGTGATTTGTCCTACATCTCTGTCAATATCACGTTCAATCTGTCTCGGGGTGAGCTGAAATTGAGGTTTCATTTTTTCAGTCAACTCGTCCACCAAAAGATGATAATTTCTTTCTCCTTTTCTCCTGACGATTTCAGATCCGATCATGCCATGAGTCCTGGCGTCGAGGATTCGAGCGCTGATCCAGAAGTCTTCGCCCTCTGCCCCGTAACTTCCCAGGATGAAATACTCCACGTTTTTTTCAGATGCGATCCTGTCGAGAATGGCTGTCGAATACTTGCTTCTATCGAGGATGTCCATCTCGGTGAGGATTTCGGTTATTTGGATGTTTGGCAGGACTTCGATATACCTGGACTGATGCAGGTCGTTGATCAAGAATTCCTGAATGATTCTCCTCCAGTTATCCAGGTTTGGCTCTCTGGTTGTGTTCTCGAAATACAACACTGCGATCAAATTTTTTGGAAGGTTGGACGGAGCGGGAATCCTGATAGTCTGTCTCCCTCTCCACAAAAATCCAACAGCGATAATCAGTCCTATCAAAACACCGGCATAAACAAACTTCAGCAATTTTTTAATATTGATACGTGGAATCGGCTGGACAGCGACTTTTTGTTCTACCAGGTCCTGAACTACATCCTCTGCCTTCTGGTATCGATTATTGATATCTTTCTCTAAGCATTTGAGGATGATCTTTTCAAGATAGGCGGGAATATTCGGGTTGATTTTTGAGGGGGACTTTGGCTTTTCGTGGATGTGTTTCTGGATGTATCCTGTGTAGGTTTCAGCCTTGAAGGGTTTTTCTCCTGTTAACATCTCATAGATGATGATGCCGAGAGAATACAGGTCAGAGCGTAGGTCCGCTTGTTCCCCTTTGGCTTGCTCAGGGGATATGTATTGGATAGTCCCGATAATCAGGCCAGGCGCGCTGTCTTCCATGACCTCAACGGATTTGGCCACGCCAAAATCTGTGACATACACTTTGCCACTGCTATCGACCAGAATGTTTTGAGGTTTAAGGTCTCTGTGAATCACTCCCTTTTGATGGGCCACTTTGAGAGCTTCACAGATCTGTTTTGTGATGTTGATAGCGGTTTCCACGGTTAAGGTGCCAGATGTCAGAATCAGCTCTTTTAAACTCTGTCCCTTGATGTAATCCATAGAGATGAACTTGATTTTATCCACCTCTCCCAGGTCATAGATACGGATCACATTTTCATGAGAAATGGACCTGGCCAGCAGAGTTTCTTTTTTGAAACGCTTGATGATATGTGTTCTTGCTGAGTATTCAGGATGAATCATTTTAAGGGCAACGGTTATGCCCAGTTCTTTGTCTTCTGCTTTATACACTCGCCCCATTCCACCGCGGCCGACTTCTTCAATAATCTTATAGCGTGGACCGAAACTATCTCCGGGAGAAAAGTAAAGAGTATCCTCTTGGGGAGGCGGAAAAGAGGGAGTATGTGTCAGAGTATCGTTGATTTCACCAAGAGAAGTCCCGCACTTGCTGCAGTACTGGCTGTCGTCGGGATTAATGGTATTGCAATTCGGACACTGCATTCCTTAATCAGCCCTCTATTTTGTAGTAATAATAAGAGTAATAGGAATCTAAGTCAAATCTTTGCCTTGAAGATATTCAATAGTGCATGAGTCAGGGTCTTTACTTCTGTTCGATTTATTTAATTTATGAACATTTCCGCGTCGTACGAAGAGAAACATTTTTTTTCAACTTTTGACATCAGCATTTTACTGTGTTATAGCATCAACCAATCGAAGCTGTGAATTCAGACGAGGAGAAGAAATCATGCCAAAAAAATTAGCTTTAGTCACCATTCTCATCTGCATAGTCTTGACGAGCTGCAGCCCTGTCGCCAATAGCGGCAACATTCGATGGGTGACTCTCAAAGACATCGAAAAAAGCCTTGAAAATGAGCCTGCTCTGAGCGTGGGATTTGATATCGATGACACGGTGTTGTTTTCAAGTCCAGGGTATTATTATGGCCAGCAGAAGTATTCACCGGGAAACGATGCTTATTTGGCCAATCAGGAGTTCTGGAAGGAGATGAATAACGGGCTTGACCGGTTCAGTCTCCCGAAAGATTGTGCGCGAAGTCTGATTGAACTCCATAGAAAGAGAGGCGATTCCATTTATTTCATCACCGCAAGGACTGGGACAGACACAGAGACAGTCACAGAGCTTCTGGCGGGGATTTTCGGGTTGGAAAATCCGAACAAAGTCATATTCACAGGATTCAAAATCCTGGAGAATCTTAAAATCAGGCCCATCCGGGAAAACAACATTCAAATATTTTATGGGGATTCAGACGGTGATATGAAAGCCGCTCTCGCCGCAGGGGTGCGGCCCATCCGTATTCTCCGTCCTGAAAACTCCACCAACAAGCCGATCCCAAGAGCTGGGAGTCTGGGAGAAGAGGTTCTGAAGGACTCAGAGCATTAGAATAGAAAAAACCATTCACCAGGGAATGGCATTAGTCTCCGACGCCATAAGGACGGCGGATCCATGAACCATTCCACATCACCAAATCTTTATTGAAATCCGACATTTGTTTGAGGAAAAAATATCCCTCTTCAGGGAGTAACGTGTTGAAAGCGAAGTCGTCTTCTTGAGAGCGGTCTTGCCCAAAGGAGGCAATCAGGAAGTCTTCACTCCCGGGTCCGGTAATTCCGTAGACGCCCTCTGCCGCAGCACTACACCAAATCCGAAAACCATTCCCCCACTGGTCTTGGGTAGGAAGGACTTTGATATAGAATGGAGACAGTGCGAGGTATAAGGATGAATTCGAATCATACGTGCCATCTTGGTTGGGGGTGCGTCCGTTATCCAGAATGTAATTTTGGAGAGCCCTGGCGATTGCCGAAGTGTTTTTCATCGTGCTTTTCAGTCTGGCTCTGCTGATGGAGACTCGAGCGCTGGGTATGACTATCATAGCGAGGAGAGCAATGATAACAACTGCAACAAGGAGTTCGACTAGATTAAATCCTTTTTGCTTTCTGAAAAATCGAGCTTCTTTTCCCAATTCTTTATTTTTCAGCCAACCTTTATGTGGTTAAGGTGCGTGTTGGATGCAGACATTATATATATTTCGAAAAAAAAAGAAAATTTTATCGTCATATTCCTAAAATCCGGGCTGCATTATCATAGAGTATTTTTCTCACAGAGGTTTTGGCTAATGGGAGTTGTTTTATGGTTTGAATGTTGGAGTCGATCGTCTTGATCCCTGGCCAGTCCGATCCATAGACACATTTATCGATGTTTTTTTCCAGATCGGGAAAGTAATGTAAAAGGTTTTTCGGAGGAAGACCTGAGATCTCCAGATAGAGATTCTGGTGAAGACGGGAGAGAAAAAAAGCTTTCTCATACCAGAGACCTCTGCCGCTGTGGGCCATAAGAATGGTGAGTTCAGGAAAATCTGCGGCCACATCATCCAGATGGACTGGGTCTGCGTATTTTATCTTTGAGCCTTTGAACACAGAAGAGCCTGTATGCACGAGCACAGGCAGCCCGTGTTCTTCGGCCAAGGAATAAACTGGATACATCTGGCTTTCATTCGGGTAGAAATGGTTATACGACGGATAAAGCTTAATCCCTCTGGCTCCTTGCTTGATGTGTTTTTTAAACTCTTGAGCCAAATTGTTGACCACGGAGGGATTGATTGTACAAAAGGGGAGGAGGATATCCTGATCCTGGCAAAAATCAAAAACGTATTCATTAGGGACGATTCCAGTGACGAGTGGGCTTATTTCAGGAAGAATCACGGCTCTCTCGATTTGATGGCTTTTGAGATAAGCCGCGAATTTTTCAGGGTCGATCATCTCTTCATAACGCTCGTAGTACTCTGATTGGGCGGCTTTCTGGTATGAATGAATCCCCTCATGCCAGTGTTCTTTCAGTCCGATATGGATGTGAAAATCTATGACTTTTTGCTCGGAGAGTTTACTCATTTTTGGCTCGGGATAAATGTTTTGTAATATCGGTTAAGCGCTTCTCTGAGTTAGTAATCTGGCTTGAATAAACGCGAAAAGTGACTGAGTCATATTACCAATAAAAGAGAGACCTAAATATGGGTCGAGAACTCTGACTTTCGTTTTTTGCTTTTTCGGAACTCTGGGTGCCTGAGTTAAGCTAACTCTCTTTCTCTTTATAAGCTTTAAGTTCGGCTTCGAGTTCGTGAATCCTTTTCTTGAGTTTTTCTTTTTCTCCCTTTCTCGTCCTCCCGAGGATTCTAAATAGCACCATTGCCATACAGACAAGAATCAGTACATTTATTAATGAAGACGTTAAGAATGGAAATTTTATTTGCAAGAGAAAGAGAGTGCCCACCTGGGATAGGTAGGACAAGATGAACAAAGCAGCTAATATCAGAATCCACCATATCATCACTATCTCTCCTTTGGGAGGAGAAAAACTCTTTGTGTGTAAATACCCAAATTTTCTCTTTTAGCTTATAACAGAGCAAAAACTCGAAGTCAAGGTTGGAGATATCCAGTGTCAAGGCAACGTAAAAACTTCCGGTTCTTAGCAACATAAAAATGTCCGGTCTGGTATTTCACCTACTCTCTTTCCTGGTAATAATCGTGATGAAGGAACAACAGGTATTTCTGTATTTATTTCGAACTCAGAGGTTTCACTCGAATAAGGAGAAAGAAAGTCGTCACAGTAAAGAAAATCACTAAGCTGATTTTTTGGGATTTCGATTGAGAAAGACATGCCGAACACTGCCAAAAGAGTTGCCACTTTCATTTTTTTCGCTGTACAATTCATGTGCTAGGCATATCGAGGAGGTCATGATGAAAGTCAGGGAGATTTTCCAGCAGGTTCGCTCTATCCGGATTCCCAAAGAAGGGCACTCCGTTGAGATGACCGTTGCCCAAGAACTTCTGGACACAATCGGATCAGGTGCGGCTATCCAGAAAGTCGATCCATCTGGTATGAAGTCCGGTGCAGGAAAATTCTATGTGGCTGTGGCGGATAAAGGACTATTAGGTTCACTTTTGAGTCAGGGAAAAAAACTGCCTTCAGATAGAGAGTGGGTTTTTTTCGATATCGATGAGAATCAATGCTGTTGGCTGCTGAGTTCGAAACCTTGCTTTCTGTATGCAGCATTTTTGTATGTTTTGGAGAATTGGCTGGATAAAGATATTTCACATCTCAAAACATGGCTCCAGGAAATGAGCTTTGCGTTCGAGAAAGCCACGTTCGATATATTTTTAACCCAATATGCCCGTATCATCCGTGGTTTCAACCGCGAGCAATACATCCGTGAATACGCGCGCTTGGGTTTCACCCATATCGAAGTGAATGCCTTAGCCACGACAGGACCAAAAGAGAAAGGTATGAAAGAAGAATTTTATCCCGATTTTTACACCTACTGTCCCGCTCTAGACCAGTTTGTTTCCAGTCGTTTGAATCAAGGCATTTATCCTCAGGAATATTTGAATGCGAACTTGACTCTTTTAAAGGAGAATGCCCGTCTGGCTGATAAATATGGTTTAGTTCCCGGGCTTCTTTGCTTTGAGCCCCGTTCCGTGCCCGAGACTTTATTCCAGAGATACCCAACTCTGCGGGGAGCGCGGGTGGACCATCCTTTCCGCAGCTTCAAGCCCCGTTTTAATCTTTCCATTGCCCATCCAGTCGTTCGGATGCACTACACTGAGCTCATCACTAAAATCATGATGGAGGTTCCAGCCCTTGAATTCATGAGCATCTGGAGCAACGACTCCGGCGCAGGATTCGAGCATACAAAATCCCTGTATGTGGGAAGAAATGGGGGAGCTTACTTGATCCGGGAGTGGAAGGATGATGAAGAAATCGCGAAGGCCGCTGCCGCAAACATCATTAATTTTTTCACTCTCATTCGGGACACGGCATCCCGAATCAATCCGCGGTTTCGAGTGACGACGCGATTGGAGTCTTTTTACGGGGAGCATCTCTATCTGTGGCCGAGTTTGGGGGATCGGATCGATGTGGAAACCAACTCTCTTTTGGCCATGGGGTGGGAAAGCCAATACTCGCATCCTCAGTACCCGGATGTGAATATCTCGGGTTCAGGGTATCACAACACACTGATGGATAAAGAGAAGGAGCCGTTGGATGAGCTCGAGTCCAGAGGAAGTCACAGTTTCTTCTATCATTCCTTTGGATCGCACACTAACCATGAACCACTTTTGGGGATTCCATTCCCCTGGTTGACTCATGAAAAATTACATGCTTCCCATGAGCTGAATGTCCGAACGCTGGCTCATTTGGGAGGTATTCAGCCTCCTGAAAAGGTTCCTTTTGCCGTGAATCAGGAGGTTTTCCGGGAATTCCAGTTCAACTCTGAACTGGATATAGATAAGACGGTACTCCGTATAGCTGAGAGTTATTCGGGAAAAGAACATGCAGGGGATTTGGTGAAGGCCTGGCGTTTGGCGGAACAGGCGATTCGCCATTTCATGCCTCTTCCTCTGTATTCGCATTATGGGCTTGTTTGGCAAAGGCTGCTGGTTCGTCCGCTTGTTCCCCATATCGACCGAATACCTGAAAGGGAACGCGCGTATTATGAGAAGTTCATGTGCACGTCCATCCATAATCCCAACCGGATTGACCTGGCTAAAGATGTCCTTTTCGAGCTTATCTCTAAAGACTACGCCCGAAAAACATATATGAGGATAGATGAGCATGTCTGGGAGCCCTTGGAGAGCGCGATCATCCTACTGAGGGAAAAGATGGAGCTTCTGTCTCAGGTTGGCGACAATCATGACTTCAGGGTGTTTGAAGATCAGTATTACAGGATTAAGGCGTTGGGCTGTCTTTATGAAACATTGCGCAATACAGCCGTATGGATTTATGCCGTGCATGAATATCTGGATTCTCCAGACCATTCGAGGAAAGCGGACTGTCGGACGCTCTTGGATGAGATGATTGACAGAGAGATTCAGAACTGCCGCGAGTTTCTCCGGCTGTGGATAGAAGCCCCCCTGGAATGGATAATCATCTCGGAGACAGAGACTCCGTTCATTCATGGAG
>JASFPJ010000007.1:0-25281 GCA_050116035.1 Candidatus Aminicenantota bacterium
CATGAGCGTCTATGCTCAATATTTCTTCTCCAAAAGATTCGGGCTTGAATTAGAGTTTAGACGGCAAAATGGCAGTTATTTCTCTCATTTGGAATGGTATGGCCGGTGGATTTCTGATCCCTTTGCTCCAGGCGGGGAAAGCTTAGTTGCCATAAACCACATCGAAGATCCATACCGGGAAGACTGGAGCGTGTCTTCTCTCACATTGTGTTTTATCTATGCCTACAGGCAGTACACCGGGCAAAAACTCTATCCCTATATATCCGTCGGATTCGGCTATCACTTCCTCAGTGCAGATCAGGGACTGGTACTCAACAGATGGAAGCTGGGCCCCGAAAAATCAGGGGAATCCATGAAATTAGGAGTGGGATTGAGATACCGATTCAGCCCGAAGCTCGCGCTCAACCTCAAAGTCTTTGGAGAATCGCTCATCCGACCCAGACGGAGCGGAGGCACAACGTATGTGGGTCATGACCAATTCAACTTCGATATTTATATGGAAACAGATCAAGTCGTCAGGTCATGGCACAGAAATCTAATAGCGGGATTTTTCTCCCACGGTGGAATCAACCTCAGCCTGGAATTCAGATTGTAATCCAGTCGAACTACATACGGCCATTTACTCCGGGGGCAAAAACTTCGGCAGTCGACCGAATACTTTTTCATACATCCCGGGATAGGCATCCTTCCCTCCGAGAAGAAGGCACGTCAGAGGCATCTTTTCCCGGGCCAACCTGGACATCTCTCCTGAAACATCTCGGATATCCCACTGAGCCGTAGCGTCTTCCCTCAGCCTCGAGATATGGTACAACTCCCGGGCATTGACTTTAAGCAGCACTCTTTTTCTGTGGGCATTGGTCAGCACATACTCTGCGCCCACATCCATCTTTTCCTTCATCCGGGAGAAAACATTGTCTGTTTCTTCTATGATATCCATGAATTCTTTTTTGGCTCCGATCTCTTCCACAGAAGGGGGAACCGTCACTCCCAGTTCAGGATTATAATCCTGGGCGGTTAGAGTCGCCATGCGGTGACGCTTGAGCTGAGCGAAACAGGAGGCAGAGACAACCAGATCAAATGTGAGGCTGGTGTACTCGAATTCCCGTGGGGGAAAATCATAAAACTCCATGTGCTTAAACGCCAATTCAAGGAGTTCCCTCTTCTCTTCCGGCTTGAGACGTTTTGCTTTGTGGAGACACTCCTCGTAAGGCAGGAAGGAAGACGTGTGCAGAAAAGAAGCGACCAGTCTGGTGTCCGCTTCAGGAGTGTAATCGACAAGAGAAATCGACTGAGTGCTCTTTGCTGAAGGGCTCAGAAAAGCCCGCGCTTTCTCCTCGATTTCTCCGTAGGTTTTCGCGTCAAAATCATGGGCCTCGGTGAAGAGGAGGATGGAGGGAGCCACTTCTTTAGCCAGGCCGTAAATTCTCTGATTGAACTCTTTGAGTTCGGCCAGCTCCTTCGAGGCAAACCGGCGGATCATGAACTCCAGATTCCGGGCGTTGACTGTCATGCCGAGCTGACCTTCAGTGGCTAAACTCGACACATACCGCGCATCCTCCTTGGCCCAACCTTCCAGGAGAGAACGCTTTTTGGGGTTGGCGGCCATCTTCGCGTGTTTTTTAAATAAATAGGGCTTCAATCTTTTAAAGAGTTTATGGTAAGCGGTGTTCTGGGATTTGACCGTTTGGACAAAGACGTCCTTCTGCCCTGACTTCTTGATCTCTTCAGGGATAACAAAATCATCTGTCAGCGTGATATAGCGCTGCGATTTTTCTGTGTAGGAGCAGAGACGGAACTTTTCTATTTCTTCGATAGCCAGTCGGCTCACTCCGATAATGTCAAAATTAAAAACAGCATGCTCCGCCACTGAATGATGACCCATCTTGAAAATGATATTCTGGTTGGACTTCCGGGCTCTTTCCACTTCTTTCCTGGCGGCGGCCCGGAGCTCGTTCACAGGACGGGGATCTCTCGATATCCGGGCGTAAGAGGCAGAAAGTGTCTCGGGAGTCACATCCTCTCTAGATGGGGCTTTTTTCTTGAGTTCAGCAAGGACTTCACTGTCCACGTTGTATCCGGCGAGGATGACTTTCATCGTATTTGAGTACAATATAAAGAGCCAAAAAAAATGTCAAATCCACTACGAATGAACTCACATGACTTTCTTCAATTTAGTTTGGATTAGATGTAATCCAGATAAATTAGATGAGCATTCAGGGATGGATGAAGCGACATCGGAAGATTTAGCCTTCCTGAATCGACCTTGAGGGAACCCGACGGAGTCGGGCCCGAGGACTGTATGAGCACGATAATATATATAGGGAGGTGCTTAGTATGATTAGGGGATATCCGGGCGTGAAATTTGATAAACACGCGGAGTTCCGCAGGGCCGAGAAGGTCGAGGAGGGAATGGCGTGAAAAATCTGACTGGAGCAAAAACATCCCTGAATGCTATCCGATCATTCACCCCAACAAAACGGAAGAGAACTACTCACATTTTCTCTTTTCATTTCTTCACATCCCTATTAAAATAGTATATTCACGAAGAGCGGAAAGCGCCAGAGAGAGACCTGAATTCGAGAATCCGGAGCTCGGCTCTTCGAGCAAAAAGCCAAAAGTAAAATTTTCGTGACTTAACAGATATCCGAAAAAGTCACATCAAGGAGAATAAAATGTTAGATGTTTCAACAGCCCCAGCCAAGGAACTTCTTGCCATGGCGATCAAAGCGGAGATGGACGCGAATCAAACCTACTCTGACATTGCCAGCAACTTGTCCAATCCCCTACTCAAGGAAAAATTCCAGTGGTTGGCCTACGAAGAAAATAAACACAAAGAAATCCTGGAAAAACTGTTCACAGCCATGAATCCAGGAGAAGACATCGCAATTCCAGACTCTGTGGATGAAGATTTGCTCCCCTCCATCCATCTGACTCCTTCTTCCACGCTGGTGGAAATCCTTTACCAGGCGATGGAATCAGAGAAATCCGCAGAAAATTTTTACGCCACACTCACCCAAAGGGTGGAAGAGGCTCAGAAAAAAGTTCTTGAGTACCTGAGCAAGGTCGAGCACAGCCACTACACGATGCTCAAGAGTGAATACGCTCTTGCCCAGGAGTTTGAGGATTACGCGGAAAAGGATATCGACAAGGTCATAACATAGATCAGCCCTTCATCACTCCCACGGGAATAACCTTGGCCACGAGTTTCCCTATCCCTGCCTTATGGGAAACTTTGACGACCTCATCCACGTCCTTGTAGGCCTGAGAGGCTTCCTCAGCCACTCCTTTCCAGCTTGTGGATTGGAGCTCGATCCCTCGACTCTCCAGGTCCTGTTTTATTTTTTCTCCCCTGAACCGGCGGATGGCTTCATGTCTGGACATCACTCTTCCTGCGCCGTGGGCCGTGGAGCCGAAACTCAACTGTTCCGCCTCACGTGTCCCTACCAAGATGTAAGAGGCTGTGCCCATACTTCCAGGGATGATAATTGGCTGGCCCACAGAACGGTAGACTTCGGGAATCTCTTCCCGGCCGGGGCCAAAACTCCTCGTTGCCCCTTTGCGGTGAACACACACATCTTTGAGCTGTCCGTCAATGGTGTGCCTCTCGACCTTGGCCACGTTATGGCAGACATCATAGACCTGGTCCATGCCCTCCGCGCTTCCCATGATTTTTTTGAAAACATTCCGAACCCAATGGGCAATCATCTGGCGGTTGGCAAACGCGTAGTTGACCGCTGCGCTCATTGATTTATAATACTGCTGGCCCAAAGAAGAACGGACAGGCGCGTTGATCAACTCTCTATCAGGCAATCCCCGGCTCCCAATTTTATTCTCCATCAGCCGGATAAAATCAGAAGCCACTTGATGGCCCAGTCCCCGACTGCCGCAGTGTATCATGACCAAAATCTGTTCCACTGAGTGAATACCAAAAACGCCGGCCACATCTTCATCAAAAATCTCTGAGACCTTCTGGATTTCCAGGAAATGATTCCCGGCACCCAGTGTCCCCAACTGAGGGATGCCTCTCTCTATGGCGCGATGGGAAAGATGACTGGGATCCGCCTCTCTCATCCTCCCGTATTCTTCAGAGCGTTTTAAATCCTCTCTCCGACCATACCCGTTCTCCACCGCCCATTCAGCTCCTTTAACACAGACTTCTAAGAGAACATTCCGGTTCAGGCGGGTAATGCCTCCTTTGCCCACTCCGGCGGGGACCTCTCTGAAAATCTCAGCTAATAGCGGCTTCCGCTTATCACGCACATCTTTTTCGGTATATTCTGTCTTCAACAAACGCACACCGCAGTTGATATCATAACCCACTCCCCCAGGAGAAATGATTCCTTGGTCCAGATCAAAGGCCGCCACGCCGCCTATCGGGAAGCCGTATCCTTGATGGGCGTCGGGCATGACATAGGCCGTCTTCTGGATTCCGGTCAAGCAGGCCACGTTTCTGGCCTGCTGAAGAGTCCGGTCCCGTTTCACACCTTCGAGAAGCTTCGAAGATGTGTAAATAACTGTTGGGACCTTCATCTCTCCGGTTTTGGGAATTTCCCAGGTGTATTCGTTTATCTTTTTTAAGTTCATCCGGGCACCTCACATATCGACCACAACCTGGACCATGAAGCGGTCATTGCTTTCGATTTCCATTTCATTATAGGTTATGGCCTTCACATCGCCATGGATCGGATATTTCTTATTAAAATTATCACCCTTGAAGAGAGCTTTCAACGTATACTTGCTTTCTTTTTGCTCGATTCTGATGTGATCAGGAAAACTCAGAAGAAACGATTTCGAATCCAATAAATAAATGATTTCTTCCAGAAAGCCGCAGAGCAGCTGTTTGCGGTCCTTTCCTTCTATTTCCACCGGATGTTCGACATTCTGTTCAATCTCTTCCCAATCCCACATCAAAGAAGCTGTCGCCAGAGCGGCATTGCAGAAGGCCTCCTCGAGAGTCTCTCCAAAGGCTTGGAATTTAGCATCGGCCGTGTGTTCGAGAAACCTGTACTTTTTCATCCCTAATTCTTCCCAATCTTTCCTTTTAAGGACATCTTGAGCTGGCGCACGACCCGACTCTGGAGGTCTTGTAACCGTGGAGAAAGCTCCACGGGGTACTCGACTTCACTCTCTTCTATGGTTTTATATTTCTCATCCAGATGAAAAAACTCATCCAGGAAACGCTCTCGAATATGAGTCAAGGGAAGCCTCTTCACTGTGGTTTTTCCTTTTCTCATCACTTTTTTCAATAAAGGTTCCCCTTCGTTGAAATCGTCATCCCGCAAACCGATAATGTCTTTCCTCAGTTCATCCTTTGACGTCTTGAAACGGAAGACTTGCTTTTCCGAAGCCAGGGTTTCTTTTCCCGAGCTAAGCTTGAGCACAGGACGGCCGGAATATTGAACCAGTTTGTAGGCCATGTCAAAATAAGGTGCGTCCGCGGAAACGCCCATTTTTGTCCCCACTCCAAAGGAATCCACATCCCCACCCCGGCTCAGCACGTCCTGAATTTTGTATTCATCAAACGCACCGCTGGCAAAAATCGTGGCCTCCTTGTGTCCCGCCTTCTGAAGGATCTGCCTCGTGCTTTGGCTCAAACGGGCGATATCACCGCTGTCCAGCCGAACTCCTTTGAGCTTCTTCCCATCTTTGATCATCTCCTGTCCCACCTGAGCCGCGATCCTGGTTCCGGACAGAGTATCATACGTATCCACGAGCAAAACAGCATTTTCAGGAAAAGTTCGGGCAAATGCACGGAAAGCATCCATCTCATTTTCGAAGCTTTGTATGAAGGAATGGGCCATGGTTCCGAATACCGGAATCCCGTATGTCTTGCCCGCAAGAACATTGCTCGTTCCGACGAAACCTCCGATTGCACTGGCCCGGGCCACCTTCATCCCCGCGTCTGTGCCATGAGTCCGGCGAAGGGAAAAATCCATCAAATTTCGCGGCCAGGCCGCATGAACGCATCGGGACGCTTTCGTGGCGATCATCACCTGAAGATGAGTCGCATTGATGACAAACGTCTCAATGATCTGAGCTTCGATCAAAGAGGCTGTGACCTCCAGGAGAGGCTCATTCACAAAAAAAAGCCGGCCTTCGGGAATGGCATAAACATCGCCTCTGAAGCGGAATTTTTCAAGGGAAGAGAGAAATGCAGGTTTGAAGAGCCCTGTTTTCTCCAAATATTCGAGCTCTTCGGGAGTGAATCTCAGGTTCTCGAGATATTCGAGCACATCAGCCAATCCGGCAGAGACAAAATACCGTCGGGCAGGAGGGTAATCGCGGATGAAAAGGCTGAAAGTGGCTGGCTCGAACATCTGGTTCTCAAAAAAGCTGGCC
This sequence comes from Candidatus Aminicenantota bacterium, assembly GCA_050116035.1. Classification (GTDB taxonomy): domain Bacteria; phylum Acidobacteriota; class Aminicenantia; order Aminicenantales; family Aminicenantaceae; genus SOIA01. Next base: position 6,340 of record JASFPJ010000007.1, read on the forward strand.
GCCATGGTCAACTCATACAGGTCTGTGAACAATGCCGAACCGCTTATTTTTTCCATCCTCGTATTCCTGGACGTCTATTTGAGATCCAGACTGACTTAAAATCTTCCGCCTATCTGGCTTCCGCAGAAAGGGCAGGCGGAGTCTTGAATTTTGTAATCCGAAACGTGGAATCCATCTCTCCGGATGAGGGTTTTTCCACAAGAAGGGCACTGGGTGCTCTCTGACTCCCCGTAGACATTCCCGATATACACATAGCGAAGCCCTTCTTCTTTGCCAATAGAACGCGCCTTGTGCAAAACTTCGATCGGAGTGGCCGGAGTATCGGTGAATTCATAATCGGGATGGAACCGGCTGAGGTGCCAGGGAATATCCGGGTCAGTCTCGGCTATGAAATGGGCTATGCGTCTCAGTTCCTCTGTGTTGGCATTCTGGCCTGGGATCACGAGGGTGGTCACCTCCACCCATATATCCAATTTTTTCATCAGGCGGATCGAATCCAGAACAGGTTGGAGATGTCCATGACATATCTCTTTATAGAATTCCTCCCGGAAAGATTTCAAATCCACATTGCAGGCATTCAAGTGCGGATGAAAAGTCTCCAGAGCTTCGGCTGTCATGAAGCCGTTGGTGACGAAAATATTGGCCAGTCCCCTTTCAGAGGCCAGCCGGGCCGTGTCATACGCATACTCGTAGAAGATCGTCGGCTCAGTATAGGTGTAGGAAATACTGCGGCAGCCGTATTTCTCGGCCGAAGACACCACATCTTCCGGAAGAAGTGTGTGACCGGATAATCCACTCTCTTTTCTTTTGTTGACCTGGGAAATCGACCAGTTCTGGCAGAACGGACAGCGGAAGTTACATCCAATGGTCGCGATGGAGAAAGAAGTTGTGCCGGGTAAAAAATGGTAAAGAGGTTTTTTTTCGATCGGATCGACATGAGCCGCGATAACTTCCCCGTAGACATGCGTATAGAGCTTTCCTTCCTTGTTTTGCCGGACACCGCAAATTCCGTATTTCGAGTCTGCGATCTGGCACTTGTGACCACAGAGAAGACAGGACACCTTCTGCTCTGGGAGCGTCCGGTAGAGCATGGCTTCTTTAATCATCTGGATTATTAATCTCTATTCAGCTCGCTTTCCGCATAAAACTCGCTTGCCGAAGGGCAGAGGTGCCTCAGCGGACATTCCGGGCAGCGCGGCTTCCGTGAGGGACAGACGGCGCGGCCGTGGAGGACGAGCATGTAATTGAAATCGATCCAGTCTTTTTTGGGAACAATCGCCATAAGGTCTTTTTCTATTTTATCCGGGACATTCTCCTTACTCAAACCCAATCTTTGAGACAGACGCTTGACGTGAGTGTCGACGGCAATGCCTTCTGCCTTTTTAAAACCACTGGAGAGGACAATATTGGCTGTCTTCCGGGCGACTCCGGGAAGGGTCAGGAGGTCTTCCATAGTATCCGGCACCGCTCCGTCAAAATCGTCGACGATTTTTCTGGAAGCGCCGATAATACTCTTCGCTTTATTCCTGAAAAAACCCGTCGATCTGATCTCTTCCTCCAGGATTCTTTGATCCACAGAAGCGAAATCGCGAGGAGTCCGGTATTTGCGAAAAAGTGATGGAGTCACCTGATTGACTCTTTCATCGGTGCACTGCGCCGATAAGATAGTGGCCACAAGAATCTGAAGAGGAGATTCAAACCGGAGGGCTGTCCGGCTTCTGGGATAAGCTTTGTATAATGCCTCAATGATTTCCTCGATTCTCTGATTGGCGCTTCTCATTGTTTCTCCTCACTCAAAAGGGACACATCCCGGAATGGCATCCTCCCGCATACTCGGATTCAGCCGTAATAAAATCGAGAATATCTTCCCGTTCCTCTCCGATCCTCGAGTCAAAAGACAGCACTTGATTCTTTTTTGTCTCATAACGGTATATCGTGATCCCTTTGCATTTCAATTCATGGGCCATCAGATAAATTCGGCGCACATCTTCCACTGTGGAATCAAAAGGCAAATTTATGGTCTTGGAAACAGAATTATCCGTGTATTTTTGAAAAGCGGCCTGAATCGCCAGGTGGTGTTTGGATGGAACATCAAAAGCGGTGACAAAAACTTTCCTTATATCCGGGGGAAGCAACTTGACATCCCGGACAGAGCCCACCTTTCCTACCTCTCCCAGGAGATCTTTTGAATACAGGCCCCTCATTCTGAGTTCTTCTTCAAAGAGAGAATGTATCTCATAAAGCTTTCTTCCGGATAATACATTTCGGACAAAGCTGAGAGCAAAGAGAGGCTCGATGCCGCTCGAGCAGTTGGCGATGATGCTGATGGTTCCAGTCGGAGCCACTGTATTCACCGTGGCATGGCGCATCCTCATGTTCTTCTTCGGATAGATGGACTCTTTGTGGTTGGGGAAGACTCCTCTCTCTTGAGCCAAACCTTGGGATGCCTTCCAAGAAGCGTCCCGGAAAAACTTCATGATCCTCCCCGCCATCTGGACCGCGCTCTCCTCGTTATACGGAATACCCAATTTAATGAGCATATCCGCGAAGCCCATCACACCCAGGCCAATTTTTCGGTTGGCAAAAGTCATCTCGCGTATTTGAGGAAGCGGGTAGGTGTTGACTTCGATCACATCATCCAGAAACCGGATTCCCCACTCGATGGCTTCCTCCAGTCTTTCCCATTCCATGGAACCGTTTCTCACGAACTTTGACAGATTGATCGACGCCAGGTTGCAGCTCTCATTGGGAAGGAGAGGGATTTCCCCACACGGATTCGTCGCCTCTATCCGGCCCAATCGGGGAGTTGGATTCCGGCGGTTAACCTCATCGAGAAAAACGAGCCCTGGGTCTCCCGTCCGCCAGGCTGAGTAGACGATCAGATCAAACAGCACTCTGGCTTTAATCGATTTGACATTCTTTCTTGTCCGGGGGTTGATCAGGTCAAAGTTTCTGTTTTTTCTCACCGCTTCTATAAATCTATCAGTCACACCCACAGAAAGGTTAAAATTCGAAAAAGCCCCTTCTTCTATTTTGGCTTCAATGAAATCAACGATATCAGGATGGTCACATCGCAGGATACCCATGTTGGCCCCACGCCTTCTCCCCCCCTGGACTATGACTCCTGTGGCTTGATTAAAAATGCTCATGAAGGAAACAGGGCCGGAGGCTTCTCCCTTAGTGGACGAGACCAGGTCACCTTTGGGTCTCAATCGAGAAAAGTCAAAACCCGTTCCTCCACCGGTCTGATGAATCCTCGCCATATTCTTCAAGGCTCCAAAGATTCCCTCCATGGAATCCTCAACCGGTAGCACAAAACAGGCCGAAAGCTGACCGAGAGAAGTCCCCGCATTCATGAGCGTGGGCGAATTGGGCAAAAATTCAAAATTGGTCATCATCCGGAAAAACGTCTCTTCGACCTCCTCTTTTTTTCGCTTTGATTTAAAGTTCGCTTCTGCTTCGCTTACGCTCCGGGCAATCCGGCGGAAAAGCTCTCTGGGCGTCTCCGTCACGTTTTTCTCATCATCTTTCAACAGATAGCGCTTCTTGAGCACAAGAAGGGTATTCAGGGGAAGTTTCAGGTCATCCCGGACACCATAGATGACCTTGACCTGCCTGATATCTTTGTGTTCCTCACGGTAGAGGATGTAGCTTCGGGCAACAGACCGGAAACCTTCCTCCATCAGCACTTCTTCGACAATATCCTGTATCTCTTCCACAGAAGGAATTCTGTCTTTGAAGACCGAGGCCACCCTCTCCAGCACTTTCTCTGTAGAAACTTCAGCTGTATGAGTGGCCTTTTTTTCATCAGCGAGCGCTTCGAGAGCGGCTCGAAAGATAGCTGTTTCTATCTTCTGCTTATCAAAGCTGACCAGAGAATTATCTCTTTTCCGGATCTTTCTCGGTAAGCGCGCTCCTTTTTCCATTCTTCCTTACACCCCCAGCTCGGAACGGAGTTGGATGAATCGGAGAATATCGCTCCGACAAATAACTCCAGCGACCTTCTCTCCTTCCATCACCGGGATCTGATGGATGTCTTTGGAGGTGATACTCGAGAGAATCTTCCTTCCGTCTGCATCAGGGCTCACAGCTTCCAGCTTTTCCTTTGGCGTCATGATGTCTCCAACCCGAATCGTTGGCCAGTTCTCTTTCGGCGTGGCTTTCACATCCTCCAAACAAACAATCCCTTTGAGGCTTCCCTGCTCGGCAACAAGAAAAACTCTCTCTTTTTTCTTGAGAATATATTCATCCACCAGATTCTGGACAGGGAGGTCGGCGGTCACCGCCTCAAAGTCTTTGGACATCAGCTCATCAGCCCGGACTCCCTTGAGCATCGAATCAACCATAACTTGGTGATAGCCTCGGACAGCCGCGCTGTGAAGAAACCAACCGATAAAAATCAGCCAGAGTCCTGCGAGGTTCGCCCTGAAGATCTGGAGGATCCCGATAAAAATCAGAAAAAAAGCGAATCCCTGCCCTGTGAGAGAGGCGATCCGCGTGGCTTTTCTCAAGTTCCCAGTCACCTTCCAGATGATGGCCCTCAGGACTCTTCCCCCATCCATCGGAAAGCCAGGGAGGAGGTTAAAGATGGCCAGTAACAAATTGATATAGGAAAGATAACTCAGCAGTGCTCCGATGGGCTCATTCACACTTTTCAACACCATTGACAGGATAAAAAAGATCAGCGCAAGAGCCAGACTGGCGAGAGGGCCGACAAGAGCCATAGTGAATTCACGCCACGGCTTTTTCGGTTCCTCGGAGATCTGGGCCACGCCTCCAAAGAGAAAAAGAGTGATATTGCGGACCTGTTCTCCCTGGCTTATGGCCACCAGGGAGTGAGCCAGCTCATGGACCAGAACTGAGGCAAAAATGAGAAGACTGGTGATCGTCCCGATGAGCCAAAAAAGACCCCGTGACCAATCGGGATACTGCTGGGGAAAATAGGTCGTGGATAACACCCAGCTGAACAGGATGAATATCACCAGCCAACTTGAGTCGATGTTTATAGCTATTCCGAAAATCCTTCCGATGCGCCAAGAGTGTTTCATCCTTTTCTCCTTGAAAAGATTATAATCGCCTGACTCTACCGCTCAGGGCTTGATCAGGGACAGGAAACGAACAAAGTTCCCACTTCTTACTTTTAGATTATATAAAAAGCTGAGCCAATGGAAAAGCAGGAAAAAACGGTCTATGTTCCTTTATTTCTTCTCCGGGTTGTCTTTTATTCTGGTGTGTAACTCTTGGCCCCTGATTCTTCTACGGTCCAACATGTACCATTTCCTGGCCAAAGTGAAAATCCTCAACATCATAATAATCTGGAAATTTCTCAAGAAGATCGATCTCAGATTTGATCATGAAATAATGACTCCTCTCCACCCGGCTGAGGTATTTTAAAATTCTCTGGCTTGTCTCATCCTTTATCTGTTCACTCGCTTGTTTGTAGAAATCTTCACTTGTTTTTTCAGCCTGAAGAGCCGCTTCGAAAAGCTCCAAAACAGAAGCTTTATCTCCTAAAGAAGCTTTGATGGGAGGAAGGAAGGATTTCTCAGGAATTTTGAGTGCTTTGTCGGAGAATCTCTGGGAAAAGAGTCTTTCTAGAATCTTCCTATGCTTCTCTTCCTCAGATATCAAAAACTTGAGTTTTTCCCGCAAAAGCTCATTCTTCACTTTATCGTGCAGCTTGGAGTAGAAACCAGCAGCATTGATTTCAGAGCGAACAGCGACAGCCAGGATTTCATAAGGTTTTAGTTTTGGGTTTAAATTCATATCAGCCTCTTATGTCTTATGATGAACGTCCCCTAAATTTTAAAATCTTGAAAATTTTTCCTTGGGAGAGCCACAGAGTGGACACTTGTCCGGAGCTTCCCCCTCCACAGTGAATCCACACACCTGGCAGACATGAATCGGCGCAAACTCCATATCCTGCCCCTTATCCACAGCTCCTTTAGCCTTCTTATACAGTCCGGCATGAACCTTTTCCGCTTCCAACGCCCACTTGGTCACTGTTTCAGCCCCTTTTTCCTCCTCTTCTTCAGCCTTGCTGATGAAAGCCGGATACATCTCTTCAACCTCATAAGTCTCTCCTTCGATGGCGTCCTTAAGATTATCAGTGGTCTTTCCGATGCCGGAAAGAGTCTTGAGATGATTGGCAGCATGAACCTGTTCGGCAAAGCTGTTGGCCCTGAAGAGCCTGGCTATATTCGGAAGTTTTTCCTTCTCTGCCTTATCCGCAAAAGTCATATACTTCATATGAGCCTGGCTTTCTCCTGCAAAGGCATTCTTTAGGTTTTCTTCTGTCTCCTTTTTCATTTTTACCTCCTTAAAGTGAGACCATTTTTTCAATCGAGCTTCTCGCCTTCTGGCTGATTTCCAGAGGCACCTCAACTTTATGAACCATATCCTCCAGAGACCGCAGCACTTTCTTCAAATCCGTTTTTTTCATGTTTGAACAGAATGACCGGTCTCTGGCGGGATAAAAATTCTTGGTTGGATTTTCTTTTTTCATTCGATAGATGATGCCCGTCTCTGTGCCTATGATGATATCTTTCTTGGTGGTGACAAGGGCTTCCTTGACCATTCCTCCTGTGGAAAGAACCTTGTCTGCGATATTAATAACTTCAGGGCGACATTCTGGATGAACCCACACTTCTGCCTCAGGATAAAGATTCTTTTTTTCCCTGACATCTCTGGGGAGAATGTTGTTATGAACATAACAGTAGCCATCCCAAGGAATGATCTTCTTTTGAGTATGACGCGCGGCATAAGCCGCAAGGTTCTTATCCGGAGCAAAAAGAATCTCATCTCCTTCGATAGAATTCACAACATTGACAGCGTTGGACGATGTGCAACAGACGTCACACTCGGCCTTGACTGCCGCAGAGGTGTTGACATAGCAGACAACTTTACTTCCCGGATAATTCTTCTTCCATTCTCGAAGTTCTTCGGCTGTGATCATATCCGCCATCGGACAACCGGCATTAATATCGGGCATCAAGATTGTCTTTTTCGGAGCCAGAATCGCAGCTGTTTCAGCCATAAAATGGACGCCACAGAAGACGATGACTTCTTCCTTTACTTGTGCGGCTTGCTGGCTCAAGCCGAGAGAATCTCCGATATAATCAGCAACATCCTGGACGTCACCGACTTGATAATTGTGTGCAAGAATGACAGCGCCCCTTTCTTTTTTTAATTTGCCAATCCTATCCTTTATTTCTGCTTTTTTCATTTTTCTTCCTGATTCTCCATTTTCAGCATGGTCCGGATGAACAAAGATCCGTTCCTTTTCACGACCTTCTGGAGAGGTAGCCGGTTGATCATATCCGCCGTCTCCCCATCGATAAATCCCACTTTGGTAAAATCGAGGATTATTTTTTCCCCTTTGTCCAGACCCCGCTTTATTTCTGCCTCGAGTTCTTCAATCCATTTCTGACAAATTTTACCTTCAAGATAAAGCACTCGAGTCTTTTTCGCTTCTTTTTTGACCGTTATGCGCAACATTGTCCAGATCAATCCTTCAGTTTCCTGACATACACTTTAATGACCTCGCCTTCTTCTTCCAGTCCTAAAAATTCTTGTCCAGTCTGCCTGCACCAGGCCGGCATATCCTCCTTGATTCCCGTGTCAGTCGAAGTCACTTCCAGCACTTCGCCTTTTTTCATCTCTTTGATCTTTTGTGCAGTCTGGATGATAGGCATGGGACAGAGCAATCCGAAACAATCCAGTTTCACATCAGCCTTCATCTTCTCCGGGCCTCCAAATTATTTTGCATGGATCATCTAGAGCTTTCACCCCACACAGCTTTTACAACCTCACCTTCGTGGCTCCACAGTGAGGACAATCCTCTGCTCCCTTCTTTTTGGCTTTCCCACAGTCCGGGCAAACCTCGAGTTCGATCTGGCAACTGCTACAGTAATCCTCTAGACCTTCCAGAGGTCCTTCACAGTAGGGACAATTGCACTCATCTCCCGGGGCCAATTTCTTAGTGGTTTTCTTCTTTCCAGCTTTCTGCTTTTCCTGATAGTCCTTGATGGCGGCATGGAGAGCGTCTGCCCCGAGGTTAGAACAGTGAAGTTTATTCTTCGGCAATCCTCCCAGTTCCTCAGCCACACTCCTGTTGGTGATCTTCATCGCCTCCTCTATTGTCTTTCCCATGGCCATCTCACTCACCATGCTGGAAACAGCGATCGCGGCCCCACAGCCAAAGGTTTGAAACTTCACATCCACGATGCGGTTGTCTTTCACATTAATGTAAAAACTCATCATGTCTCCGCAGACAGGATTGCCCACCTGACCGACTCCGTCCGCGTCCTTGATCACTCCCACATTCTGCGGGTTTTGAAAATGTTCCATGACTTTTTCGCTGTAAATCATTTTTCCTTCTCCTCCAAATATTTAGTGTACAAAGGAGACATCTTCCTCAGTCTCTCTATAACAGGCGGAAAGACCTCAAGAAGATACTCAATATCTTCAGAAGTCGTATCTTCAATCAAGCTGAAGACTAAAGAACCCTGAGCCAGCGCATGGTCGATTCCCATTGCCAAAAGCACATGAGACGCTTTAAGCGCCTTGGATGTGCAGGCTGAACCGCTGGAAGCGGCAATTCCCTGCATATCCAGGTTCAAGAGCATCGCTTCTCCTTCGATAAACTCGATACAGAAACTGGCATGATGCGGCAGTCGTTTCTCTGGATGACCGGTGAGAAACACATGGCCCACTCTCTGAGGAAGCTCATGAATGAGTCTATCTCTCAAGGAGCTCGCGGATTCCGCGCGTTTCTCCATATCCCTCATGGCTATTTCCGCCGCTTGTCCCAACCCAACAATCGCGGCCACATCTTCTGTTCCGGCTCTCCGCCCTCCTTCCTGGATACCTCCGTCGATGAATGGAAGAATTCGCCTCCCCTTTTTCACGAATAAGGCAGCGGATCCTTTGGGACCGTAAAACTGATTCCCGGCCAGACTGAGAGCATCGACTCCCAAGTCAGACACATTGACAGGAACAGTCCCTACGGCTGCAACCGCGTCTGTGTGGAAAAGAACGTCGTGAGTCCGGCAGACTTCGGCAATCTCCTGAACAGGTTGAACAGTCCCCACTTCGCTGTTGGCCAGCATCACAGAAACAAGAACAGTTTCTGGGGTGATGGCTTTCTTGACTTCGTCCGGATTCACCATGCCAAATTTATCCACGGGAACGAGGCTTGTGCTGAATCCGAGCTTTTCAAGGCTCTTGGCCGCATGGAGAACGGATTGGTGCTCGACAGCTGAAAGAACGAGATGCGTTCCCTGATTGCGCTGGGCCAGCGCCAATCCCTTGATAGCAAAATTATTTGATTCTGAACCACTGGAAGTGAAGTAAACCTCCGAAGCCTGGACATGGATGAGCTGAGCCACCTTCTCCCGGGCCTCATCTACGGCTCTAAGGGCTTCCTGGCCGAAAGAATGAAGACTCTGAGGATTGCCAAAATTCCCCTTCAAATGGGGCAGCATCTCCTCAAGCACCTCCGGATGGAGCGGAGTGGAGGCAATATGGTCCAAATAGACTCTCTTCATTTTAACCTTCTTTCTATCCATTTCCGCAGAAACCAAGAAAATCAATCTGATTTCTGTTCATTACTTTAGTTAATTAACGGCGACAACTTCCTTGACCTCTGGAATCTCTTTCTTGAGATGTCTCTCGATCCCCATCTTTAACGTCAGTTGGGACATCGGACATCCTCCGCAGGCTCCAGTCAGCTTCACTTTCACCACATCGTCATCCACATCGACTAACTCCACGTTTCCTCCATCTGCCATAAGAGCCGGACGAATCTTATCCAGAGCTTTCTCAACTTTTTCCTTCATCGAATCATACTCCTTTCAAAAAATTTTAACACATTATTATATCACTGAAATATCATTTAAATTTTTCCATGATTTTTTCAAATCTCTCGATATCGAGATTCAGATCATTAAAAACAACAGGATTCTCCTTATCAGGCAAAGCAAGCTCCTCATAACATGGCTTGTCCTCGACATAGATCAAACCCACTGTAATTTTTTCCTCACTCGTCAGTTTCTCCCACGCCAGCGTTCTGTTCTTAGGGTCATACTTTGGATCTTCATCGACCTGAGCGATATTCTCTCTGAACCACTGAGTGGTGATGACTTTATTATGCGTCACGCACGGGCTCAAGACTTCAATAAAAGAAAAACCTCGGTGTGTCATTCCTTTTTCTATGAGTGAAACGAGCTGTTTCGGATTTCCTGAGAATCCCCGGGCAATAAAGGTTCCCCCAGAAGCCAGAGCTAACCGAGGACCGTTAAGAGGAAACTCTTTGGTGCCGTAGGGCGCTGAAACAGAAACATATCCCATATCGCTCGTGGGAGAAGTTTGCCCTTGAGTCAGGGCGAAGAGTCTGTTATCCACGACTAAATAAGTGAGGTCGATATTCCGCCTCAAGGCATGTATGAAATGCCCCAGCCCGATAGAATAGGCATCCCCATCTCCACTGATCCCAACCACAGAAAGAGCTGGATTCGAAAGCTTGACTCCCGAAGCAAGGGGTAAAGTCCTCCCATGGAGCGTATGAAAACCATAGGATTTGAAATGATTATTCAACCTCCCATGACAGCCAATGCCCGTCACGATGACTAATTGCTCAGGGTCGATGTCAAGCGCGACAGCCACCTTCTTCAGAGCCGCAAAGATCCCAAAAAGACCGCAGCCTCTGCACCATGTGGGATCGCTCAAATGAAAATCCTTTTCCTTCTTCATTGAACAGTCATATGTATTTGTGTTGATATCTCTTGCGGCCGAAAAGCTTGGCTAGAGTAATTCAAGATATTCCTTATTCTTAATGGCACCTGGACCTGGCTTCGGATCAGCTGGCTCAATTGCCCTGAAAAATTGTTCTCTACAATAAAAACTTCGTGACAGGAATCTATAAACTCTTCGACCTTTTTCCGGGTAAACGGCCAGAGGGTTCTCATCTGCATGTATTTGGCCCGGATTCCCTCTTCTTTGAGTTGGATGATGGCTTCCTGAATGGGACCAAAAGTGGACCCGAACCCGATGATACCAACCTTAGATTCCTTATCTCCCCACACTTTGGGAGGAATCAGGTCTTTGGCGGCACTCTCGAGCTTTTTCATCCTTTTCTGCATCATCCGGATTCTGTTCCCCGAATCTTCATCCCGGTACCCGTACTCATCATGCTCATTGCTCTCGACCATATGAAGTCCGTTCTTCATTCCCGGCAGTGCCCGAGGAGAGATGCCGTCAGGAGTGAACCTGTATCTTCTGTAATCCCTGATTCCTTCGAGTTGCTCCTGAGAAAGAAGTTTCCCTCTGTCAATCTTGACTTTGGTCACATCGAACTTCTTAACCGTCCGTAAGTTCTGGCCATAATCCTGCTCTGTGAGAAGAATCACTGGACACTGGTATGCTTCAGCCAGATTAAAAGCTTTCACGGTGAAATCGAAGCACTCTTCAATCGTGCCCGGAGTGAGCACGATGCGCGGAAATTCGCCGTGTGAACCGTAAATCCATTGACCCAAGTCAGACTGCTCGGTTTTTGTGGGCATTCCTGTGCTCGGACCGACTCTCTGGACATGAGCTATGACAACAGGAATCTCTGCCATCCCGGCCAGAGAAAAAGCCTCCATCATCAAAGAACCTCCAGGACCAGAGGTAGATGTCATGGTCCGCACTCCGGCGTAGGAAGCGCCAAGAGCCATATTCAACGCGGCCAGCTCATCTTCAGTCTGGACCACAAGGCCGTTAAAATCAGGAAAGTGAACGGCCAGCCATTGCCAGATTTCAGTCGCCGGACAGATTGGATATCCTGCGAAATACCGGCATCCGGCCGCCAGGGCTCCCATGGCGATGGCTTCATCCCCGGAGAGAAGAAGCCTGCCAGAGTCCTTCTTTTTCACGAGTGGATGGAGCTCCTCTGGCGTAACCATCTCTTTGGCCCTTTGGCATCCCAATCGAAGGGCATGAATATTCTCCTGGACGATCTTTTTTCCCTTTCTCTTCAGAAAGACCTCCGAGATAATCCCTTCGATAACGCGAAAATCCAGATTAAGTATATGGCCCAAAGCACCGAGAGCGATCATGTTTTTATAAATTTCACTCCTAAAATTCTCTCTCGCCAGCTTCCTGAGGGGGAAAATATGGTACGTCCGGCCGTCAATCCGGGAAGGGGCATCATGGGCGATTCCAATGCCATCACACAGCAGAATCCCTCCCTTCGCCATTTTATCCGCATGTTCGATAACGGCTCCGCAATCAAAAGCCATGAACACATCAATATCATCCGCTCGTCCGTGGACCTTTTCCAAGCTCGCTCGAATAGTGTAGTTAGTTGGTTCTCCTCTTATATTCGAGGGAAAATCTCTGTATGTAGACACCCACCATCCCTCTCTCTTGAGAATCTTGGCCAGAACATTCCCTGTGAACAGGACTCCATCTCCGGCTCTACCGGCGATCATGACAGAGATATCCGTTATTTTGTTCCCTTTTTTCTTCATGGTCTCATTTCGAATCTCAAGTTGACTGAATCTTTACTCTCTTTTATTGCTTACCTAAAATATATAGCAATATCCATGCCAAGTGAAAAAAAATCTTTTTCCTAATGTATGTTATTGAAATTATAAAAGATACAAATTAACAGTTAAAATCTGAAACAGATGATCTGACCTTTTTTCACCGAAATATCGGTATTTCTAGGCTCCAAAAAGATTCAGCGGCTTTTCGGCCTTTCAATACCTAATTTTTTCATGCGGCTTTGGAGAGTGGAAGGCTTCAATCCCAATATGACAGCCGCTCCTTTTGGTCCGTAGATGGCTCCCTTTGTATACTGAAGAATCTCGAGAATATACTTTTTTTCATAGTCTTCAAGGGGAATAAGGTTTGATTTCCTTTTCTGGTCGAGAGATTGACCAAAATAGGCTTTTGGAATCTCAAAAGAGTTCCCCCTGGAAATCACGAGTCCGTGCTCGATTATATTCTGCAATTCTCTGACATTCCCAGGCCACGCATATTCCATGAACAGTTTCATGGTGTCATCACTCACTTTATCGATTTTCTTCCCGATTCTTCTCCCCATCGAGTCTAAAAAATAGGCTGTTAAGAGAGGAATATCTTCTTTTTTTTCTCGAAGAGGGCTGATCTCAATGGAAAACACATTCAGACGGAAGTACAAATCCTGTCTGAATCTTTTCTCGTTAACCAGGAGCATCAGGTCCCGATTCGTGGCGGCGATGAGCCTGACGTCAACTCTTATTGTTTTTGAGCTGCCGACTCTCTCGAAATCCCCATCCTGAAGTACACGAAGGAGCATCGCTTGGGTTTCAAGTGGCAGGTCTCCGATCTCATCCAGAAAAATTGTGGCATTATCGGCATATTCGAACCTGCCGATTCTCTTTGTGATGGCTCCAGTAAAGGCTCCCTTCTCGTGGCCAAAAAGTTCTGAGGTGATCAAGCCCTCTGAAAGTGCCGCGCAGTTCACCTTGACCAGGATTCTATCCTTGCGTGAACTGAGTTCATGGATGTAGCGTGCGACCAGCTCTTTCCCTGTTCCTGTTTCTCCTTCAATGAGGACCGTGGTGTCCGTAGGGGCCACCTGCTGGATGGCTTTCTTGATCTGTTGCATGGCAGGACTGACGCCGATCATTTCCTCGAAAGGATATTCGGATTTGATTTCATCTCGAAGGGCCAGAGCTTCCTGGTAATATCTGTTCTTCAGAGATTCAGTCCTTGCTTTATTCAGCCGTTCTTCTTCCAGTCTGATTCTGTCCGTCACATCCCGGAAAGTCCCTCTGTATCCGGTTATGTTTCCTTTAGAATCTTTCAAGGAAATGAGCGAGAACTCTAAAAACTGCTCTTCTCGACCGATTCGGAAAGTCAGCGAAAAATTATTCACGGCTCCCGATTCATCCACAGACTCGATAAATTTTTCCCATTCTTCTTTCTCAACGTTGAGCTCACTGATCTTCATGCCCTGACCCTGTAGTTTCTCAGGCGAGGAGTAACCCAAGAGTTCGGCACCTTTGCTATTCACTTGAAGGATGGATCCTTTTGTATCCAGTTCCAGGATTCCCATGGAAGTCGAATTGAATAGATCCATGAGTCTCCTCTTCGACTCATTCAACTGAGTGTACAGTTGAGAGTTCTGGATGGCAATGCCAACCTGAACTGAAACATCTTCAAGGAACCGGACTTTATCAACAGGAAAAAAATTCTTCTTTTCATCGGAAAGATAAAGCTCGGCAATGATTTTTCCCTGAGCTCTAACCGGAACAATCGCCACAGATTCATATCCTCTGCTCAAGCAAGCATCTCTCAAGGATCCACTGTCGATTTTTGAGTAATTGACCTTGACCTCATCCAAAAGTTGGGGCAGAGAATTGGTGAAGAAAGACCCATTCTCCGTGATGAAAGGCCATGATTTATCCACTGCGCCCCGAGCCACATGACCACAAAGGCAATCTTTCACGGTTATCCAGTGCTCCGAATCCAAAAACTTCTTGTCCAACCCTAGATGCGCGGAGAAAGGGATGTTGCCTTTGGAATCGATCATCCGGATCGCTAGATGATGACATCCAGTGACTGACTTCAAGAGAGTGAGGATTTCATCCAGAGTTTTATTCAGATCACCCAATTGGCTGATTTTTTCTGTAATCAGCGAATAGATTTCATACCTCCGTGAACTGTCAAAGAACAAATCGTCTTGGTTTTTCGCCGATTTTTTCTGAGCCATATGTGCTTATTTGAAAGTAAGATAAAGAATATCTAGCTTTTTACCATAAAAACGCATGAATGAGAAGGGTCAGGCCTCGACATTAGACATGGATAAAAGGTATCTCGCTGAGTCTCGTCTAGAAGGAAAGACAAAAGCTCGATTTCAGTTTTCAGGCATCCTCTTTGAGAAGGCCTGACTGCGTGATTTTGTGACAATGACTTATGTCGAGGCCTGATCCCAAATTCAATTATCGAACAACAACCCGACTCTGACGAGTCGTAAAATCAACATTTTCTCCCGAGGGGCTGTTCGCTGAGACCTGGGAGACGGAGATGATACACTCTCCCTGGCTTACGGGCTCGAAAACGAGCACGGCGATGGTTCCGGTCCCCCTCAGGCCTTTTCCTATATCCGGGCTTGAAAATCCAATCGTACACAATCCAGAGGAATTATCTATGTTCTCGAGAAAAGGAACGTTTTCTCCAAGGCGGTTCAGGAATTCCCTTCGCACGATTTCCTTTAATCGGATGACCGATGGATCAAAACTGATGTTCAAGGACAGGTTACTGATTTCCTCTTGAATGCGCAGGTTTGTGTTGATACGGATGTCTCGATTCTGGCGAGCTTCAAAATTGGGAGGACTCAACATCACCTGATTTTGGCCCCTTCTTTCTGCGGCCGTGGCGGCTTCTGTCCTGGCTCTCAACCGACTCTCTTCAGGAGGCCTCTCGACTCTTCTCTCAGAAGTAGTGATCCCCTCCAGTCCGACCCAGAGAGGCTTCATATCTTCGTCAGTCAATGGTATCGTCCGGATAATGCGGGGCGTGATGGTCAATATCACATCTGTCTGTTGGATAGTGTTGTCCGTGCCAGAAAAAAGACCACCCAGGATAGGAATGTTTTTCAGTCCGACTATCCCGCTATGAACCTTCCTCTCTTCCTCCTTCAACAATCCAGCCAGAAGGTTTGTCTCGCCATCCCTTAGACGGATCACATTCTTCACTTCCCGTGTAGCGATTATCGGAATATTGGCAAAACCCGTCCCTCCGATGGATTTGATCTTTATCTCCAACTCCAGAGTGACTTCTTTTTCAAAATGAATCTGGGGTGTGATCTTAACATCAATACCGACATCTTCGAATTGGAAATTAGTCACAGGTTGCTGACTGACTCCTCCGGCAGCAATGGGGGTGAAAGTGGTCCTCGGAATCGGGATTTTATCCCCGACCAGATAAGTCATCTCTTCTCCCTGCACGCCACGCATCCGGGGTTGAGAAATAATCTTTGTATCTGCATCTGATTCTAAAAACTGCACGACGGCCGAAGGAAGACTGATCTGAAAATTATTGCCAGTCGTGAAATCCAGGTCACCCAGGTTTATCCAGCCTTCTTCTTCATTTGGATCGCTGTATCTTAATCCAAAGAGACCCTGTTCCAGCTGCACTCCCAGCTGTTGAAGCCTTATTCGTGAGACCTCCATGATTTCCAGGTCAATTATGATTTCTCCCTTCGGTTTATCCCAAAGCTTAATGACTTTATCCGCCAATTCGAGGACTTCCGGTGCATCTCTTAATGTCACAGAATTTAAATTTTTGTCCACAATGAGGATAGGCTGTCTCATCTGAGTGCGAAGCACCTGCATGAGTGCGGCGCGGACTTCCTCAGCGTTGATGTTGGAAAGATAGAAAGTTTTGATGGCATTGAGCTCATACTGCGCTCTCTTCTGGGGAAGGTCTGGAGCCACGATGACTGTCTTGATGTCGATAATCCTGTAAAAATTCTTTGAAGCCATACAGAGAGAATCAAGGGCTTGTTCGAAACTCATGTCCACCAGGTCAATGGTGAAAGGAATATCCCTGAATTGCTCGTCGAATATGATATTCACCCGAGCATGCTTTCCTAAAGCCTGGAAGATGGAGCGAAGACTTATCTCGACAGGAAACCTCAACTCAATTCTCTCATCACTGACTTCCAACTTAACCGGAGGCTCTATCTTGAATTCCTTCGGTTTCTCTTCCTTGACCTCATCAATTGAAAGCCGCTGAGCCTCTTCCACGATATCCTTTCCAAGCTGGCCATAGGAAAGGGCTTTCTTATACTCGGCAAGAGCTTCTTCCTTTCTTTCATGGGAGACATGTTCCCGGGCTTTATTGAGGTGATCATAACTTGCAGCGAGTTTTGCCCGGAGTAAAGCCATCCTGTAAACGGAATTTTTGGGATCTTCCAGACTGGCTTTTTCAAAATGCTGGATGGCTTCATCCCAATCTTTATTCAAAGCGGCTTCTGTGCCCAGTTTATAACTATGGCTCAATGTGGCACAGCCCCAAAAGGCCAAAGCCACTATTATTAAAGATGCGACTTTTCTCACTCTTTCTCTCCTTCTAATGTATATTTTTTCCTCACAGAATCCGGACCGATAATCTCTATGTATTCAGGTGTGACGTCTCCAATTTGAACGCCCTCGCTGATCATCTCTCCTTTTTCAACTGCGAGGGCAGTGTCTTCGAGAATAATCAACGCCACAATCTTTTTCCCGGATCGAATATGTCCAATATATCTCAAATGTATCTGCAGACCAGAAGGCTCTTCTTCAGTGATTCCCAGGGTTTTTTTCTGAATCGGCTGAGGATTGTTCGGAAGGATTCTTGTCTCCCCCCTCTCTGTCCTCTGGAGAGAAAAAATGTTTCTCCGAGGTGGACTCAGCTTCTTTTTCTTCCTCAGCAGGAGTTCTTTCTTGATAAGGCTCTTTTTCCCCTCCTGGCCCGCTTCTTTCTCCTGGAAATTCATTTCTCCTGCCCAGAGAGCCAGACCTAGACTCAAGACAAAAAGGAACAAAAAAGGCCAATTCTTATCAACTCTCATAATAGCCTGCCAGGACGATTTTTAATTCAAGAATACTGCTCCGAACATCTATATCTAAAAAATCTATCTTTTCCACGATCAAAAACTTTGGGAATTCTTCGACTAATTGGATTAATCCTTTTAATGACTGGTAAGTCCCCCGCACATTAAAACTCATACTCATCTTTTTGATGTTTTCTCTCTTGAATTCAGTGTAATTGTACTTTTTTTGGGTAGAGGGAATACGAGCCTGACTCAAGATGCGCTGGATATCAAGCCTCATTTTCTTGACAGCATCTTTGCCACTATAGAAGTGGCTCTTTTTCAGCTCATCTATATCACGATAGGCCTCCTGCCATTGACGCCATTCATCCTCTTTTTTCAGAGTCACACTGTTGAAATGCTGGTATTCGCCCTGTTTACTCTCCAGCCGGGAGTGCGCCCGGATAGAGCTCCTCTTCTGGGGGAAAGAAACCAAGAGGAGAAAAAGCATGGCAACCCCGAGTAAAACGCCCACGACACGGAGCGCCTTTTTTTCCTTTTCTTCGAATAGATTAAATAGTTCTATCATATCTTAAGGAAATCTCCGAGATGAGTAGTCCCCTCTCACTCAGGGTTTCACCCTCTATCTGGATTTCGTCAAATTTCAGGGCTCCAAAATTATCAATGAGCTTCAACAGGTCATCCACACTGATGCAGGCCACTCTCAACCTCAATCTTATTCCCGAGTTTTCTGTGAGGGTGGGTGCCAGAGAGACTATATAAGTGGAATCGGGGAGAGACTTTTCTAAATCAGCAAAAAACTCGATCCATGAAAAACTTTTTTTGAGAATAATACTGTTTACCATATCCACTTGGTTTTTATTATTTTTAACTGCCTCGTTAATTCTTGAGGATAAACTCTTCTCATTCCTCTGGGCATCTCTAATCAGTCTGTCGGTCTGCCTAATCAAAGTTTTGGCGCGCTGGGCATCAGACCTGTATCTAATGAAGATCTTTCCTGCAAAAAAGGAAACAAGTAGGAATAAAACCAGTAAGATTGAAAACAATAAACTGAACAATCGCCTGTTGCGTAATGGATGGCTGGCTAAATTCAGGTTTATTGGTCTTGAGTTTTTCATCTAATCTGTCCGATCAAGGGAGATAAAATCTTTTTCTCCCTCAATCCGATCTTATCCGTCAAGCAAGATTCTATCCCATTCACAGGAAGAGATGATCTCTCCTGCAAATGAGATAATATCTTTTCCTCTTCGAAAAAACCCTGACGGATACAGAAAGACCGGATTTTTCTGTTCTCTCTGTCCTCAACAAAATTCACTGTATTCTCCACTTCCTTCACTACATGTTCCACTCTCCGGACCTCGCTTTTTTCGTCCTGA
>JASFPJ010000008.1:0-24593 GCA_050116035.1 Candidatus Aminicenantota bacterium
ACGGATGTGGCGATGGAGAAGGGATTGACGTTTGCGATCAGAGAAGGTGGACGGACAGTCGGAGCCGGCACAGTCACGGATGTCATGGAGTAAGAGTCAACGAACAAAGAATCACCGGAAAAGTGAGGAATTAAAGGACGAATAGAGAACTCAGATTCGACATGGGAAGGAAATACTTATTCAAAGAACGAGGAATATAAAAAATGGAAAAAATTAGGATAAGGCTCCAAGCATTTGACCATCGGCTGTTGGACCAGTCTGTCAAAGATATTGTCGTTAAAGCCAAAAGAACGGGGGCTCAAGTTTCTGGCCCAACACCCTTGCCTACTCGAATTCACAGATTTTGTGTTCTTCGTTCTCCCCATGTGGATAAAAGATCCAGAGAGCACTTCGAGATGAGAATCCACAAGAGGTTGATTGACATCAGTGATTACAACAACGAGACCATTGAAGAGCTCCAGAAGCTGGATTTACCCGCAGGTATCGATGTCGAAATTCAAGCCTTTGGAACTGGAGGAGAGTAGGAATGGTCGAAGGGTTGATTGGTAGAAAGATCGGGATGACTCAGACTTTTGACGAGACGGGGAATGTGATTCCTGTCACTGTGATCAAAGCGGGGCCATGCACAGTCATCCAGAAAAAGACGAAAGAGAAAGATGGCTATTCGGCTCTCCAATTGAGTTTTGTGGAAGAGACAGGGAATAAAAAACCCTCAAAACCTCTTATCGGTCATTACTCAAAATCTGGGATTCCTCCTGCAAAACTCCTGAGAGAATTCCGGTTCAAAGAGCAGGAAGAGGTCAATGAAGGAGACCAATTTTTTGTGGATATTTTTCAAGTTGGCGATCGAGTATGCGTCATTGGGACGAGTAAAGGAAAAGGTTTCGCTGGCGTTATGAAACGCTGGGGCTTTCATGGAGGGAAAGCGAGCCATGGGTCCATGTTTCACAGAGGGCCTGGTTCCATCGGTGCGTCTGCGTTTCCATCTCGTGTGGAAAAAGGGAAAAAGCTCCCTGGCCAAATGGGGAACCAGAGAGTCACGGTGAAAAACTTAACCGTCATCGAGGCGGATAGAGACAACAATCTCCTGATGGTTAGAGGAGCTGTTCCTGGAGCCAGTGGTGGTTATCTAATGATAAAAAAAGTGGATTTCCGTCCGGACGAACCAGAACCCGAGCGGGCGAAACCAGAACAACCTAAACCCGAATCTCCTGAGGCTGAACTGCCCAAGGCCGAAAAACCCAAGCCAGAAAAGAAAAAGACTGAACAACCTGCACCCGCAGAGGCCGAGCCAGAGAAGCCTGAAGAGCGGAAACCAGTGGAAGAAAAGACAAAGAAAGGCAAGCCTGAAGAGTCCAAACCAGAAAAAGATGAGCCGGAGCCGGAAAAAATTGAGCCACCTGAGTCCGAGCCGGTCGAGCCTCAATCCGACCAATCAGAGCCGGAGTCGCCAAAGGATGAACCATCCAAACCGCCTGAATCTGAGTCCCCTCCATCCCAGCCTGAAAAGAAAAAAAGAAAGAGTGAGAAATGAGCAAGATTCAAGTTTTAGATAAAAGCGGGAAGAGGGTCAGCGAGATGAATGCCCCCAAAGAAGTCTTTTCCTATCCCGTCAAGGAGCATCTTCTGTATGAGGCTGTCGTCAGCTTCCGCGCCAACCAAAGACGAGGGACAGCTTCCACAAAAACAAGAGCTGAAGTCAAGGGCGGAGGCCGGAAACCATGGAGGCAGAAAGGAACGGGAAGGGCCCGGGCAGGAAGTATCCGTTCTCCAATATGGAGGAAAGGTGGAGTGACATTTGGTCCGAAGCCAAGAAGTTATTATTACAGCTTACCGAAAAAAGCCAAAAGAAATGCATTAAAGTCAGTCTTATCCATGAAATTGGCCGAGAAGCAACTGCTCATCCTGAAGGCCCTGGAACTCAAGGAACCAAAAACTAAGGATGGAGCCAAACTTTTAAAGGCATTAAAATTGGACTCTGCATTGATTGTGGATGACCATCAAAATACAAATTTATTTCTTTCTTTGAGAAATATCCCAAAAATCAAAGCTGTGGATACCAATTCAGTCAATGTGTATGATGTTCTGGATCACAAGTGGCTAGTTTTTAGTCAGAAGGCCTTTGAATCGTTGATGGAGAAATTGAAGTGACGAAGGACCCGTACAAAATTATTTTAAAGCCCGTCATCACTGAGAAGAGCACTATGCTCAAGGAAATGAACCGAGAAATCTGCTTTGAAGTCGATCCAAGAGCGAACAAGAGTGAAATAAAAAAAGCCGTTGAGAAGCTCTTTAAAGTGAAAGTGGAAAGCGTCAGGATTATGAATAAGAGAGGAAAGCCGAGAAGAGTGGGCCGGACTATGGGAAAAAAGAAAGACTGGAAAAAAGCGTACGTCAAACTCAAAGAAGGCGAAAAAATGATCGAGTATTTCGAGGCTGTCTAAAATGGGAATAAAAACATACAAACCGAAAACATCGAGCATGCGGCATAAAACAGGGCTCTCTTTTGAAGAGTTGACAACAGACCGTCCCCATAAGCCTCTCCTCCAATCTCTTCCCAAATCGGGGGGGCGCAACTCCCGCGGGCATATTTCCATACGTTTTCGCGGAGGGGGACACAAGCGTCAGTACCGCCTCATCGATTTTAAAAGGGATAAACTTGAAATTCCAGGTGTCGTGGAAACTATCGAGTATGATCCGAATCGATCCGCTTTTATATCTCTCATAAAATATAAAGATGGAGAGAAACGATATATTTTAGCGCCTTTGAACCTTAAGGTTGGCCAGACTGTTGTCTCTTCTGATAGCCAGGTTGACATCCTGCCTGGCAATGCCATGCCTTTGAGGCGTATTCCCCTTGGAACAATCGTCCATAACATCGAATTAAGGAAGAACAAGGGGGGACAACTGGTCAGGTCAGCTGGAACAGGAGCTCAAATCCTGGCTAAAGAGGGAGATTATGCCCAGGTCCGCATGCCTTCCTCTGAGATAAGGAAAATTCATTTGGATTGCCGTGCAACGATCGGTCAAATTGGAAACATGGATTATTCGAATATTTTCATTGGGAAAGCTGGGCGAATCCGGTGGAAAGGAAGACGGCCCCATGTGCGGGGAACAGCCATGAATCCCGTTGATCATCCTCATGGAGGGGGAGAAGGCAAGGCGAAAGGGGGTCGAAATCCCGTGAGCCCCACTGGAAAACCCACCAAAGGATACAGAACAAGAAGAAACAAGAGAACGCAATCCTTTATCGTTAGAAGAAGGAGTAAGTAATCATGGGTAGATCTTTAAAAAAGGGTCCCTATTTGGATGAGAAGCTCATGAAAAAGATTGCGGCTTTAGAGTCCAAGGGGCAGAAAAGAAAGGTCATCAAGACGTGGGCGAGGCGGTCTACGATTACTCCAGAAATGGTCGGTCTGACGATTGCGGTCCATAACGGAAGAAAATTCATTCCGGTTTTTATAAGCGAAAACATGGTTGGGCATAAATTGGGAGAATTCTCCCCCACCAGGACTTTTAAAGGTCATACATCGAAGACAGCAAGAACGATCAGGATGAAAAAGTAAAATGAAGGAAGAAACTATCGTTTCACGAGCCGCGGGCAAATATGTGAAGATTGCTCCTCAAAAATGCCAGCTTGTGACTGATTTGATACGGGATAGATATGTTGGAGAAGCGTTGACCATTCTTCGTTTTTCAAAGAAAAAGAAGGCCAGCGCTATAGTTGAGAAAGTCCTTCGCTCCGCCATTGCGAATGCTCAACAGAAGACTCCGGATATCGATGTGGATAATCTGTATATATCCAAGATATTCGTCAATCAAGGCCCCCAGATGAAGAGGTGGAAAGCGGCTCCAATGGGAAGGGCGGCTCGGATTTTAAAAAGGACAAGCCATGTCCATATTTCTTTAGAAGAGAGGAAAGGGAGATAAAAAGTGGGACAGAAAACACATCCTCATGGATTCCGGTTAGGATTTAATAAACAATGGAGTTCCCGTTGGTTTTCAAAAGGGCAGGAGTACTCTCGGTTCGTTCATGAGGATCTTGAAATGAAAAAACTCGTCAAGGAACGGTATTATCACGCTGGAATCGCTGAAACGGACGTCGAACGAGTTGGCCCCAAAGTCCGAGTCATTATTCACACAGCCCGGCCAGGTATAGTCATTGGGCGAGGCGGGAAGGAAATCGAAAACCTGAAGACTTTACTCCAAGAAATAGTGAATAAGGAAGTGTACATCGACATAAGAGAGATCGATAAACCCGAGCTTAATGCCCTATTGGTGGGTGAAGGAATCGCTATTCAGCTGGAAAAGAGGATCGCTTATCGTCGGGCGATGAGAAGAGCTGTGGATATGGCCCTGAAAATGGGAGCGAAAGGAATCAAAGTGATGTGTTCGGGAAGATTAGGAGGAGTGGAGATCGCTCGGTCCGAATGGTATCTCAAAGGTCAACTGCCTCTTCAGACGTTGAGAGCGGATATTGACTATGGTTTTACAGAGGCCTTCACGACGTATGGACAGATTGGAATCAAGGTCTGGATCTACAGGATAGATGTGGAAAAGCCAAAGATGACTTCTCAAACAGCTGAGGTAGAGGAGATTTAGTCATGTTGATGCCAAAAAAAGTCAAGTACAGAAAACACCAAAGAGGAAGGATGAGGGGAATTCCCCAGAAGGGATCGTCCCTTGAGTTTGGAGAATATGGTCTTCAAGCTTTGGAGCCGACCTGGTTGACTGCACGCCAGATTGAAGCCGGCCGAATCGCCATCACCCGCCACGTTAAAAGGAAAGGAAAACTCTGGATAAGAGCTTTTCCGTGGAAACCTGTCACAAAAAAGCCTACGGAAGTGAGGATGGGAAAAGGCAAAGGAGATCCTGAATTCTGGGTGGATGTGATTAAGCCAGGAAAAATACTCTATGAATTAGAAGGAGTGCCTGAGAACATAGCCCGAGAAGCGATGCGTCTGGCTTCCCACAAACTTCCGATGAGGACGAGATTTATTTCGAGAGAGAGCAGGGAATTGAGATGAAAGCAAGAGAATTTAGAGATTTGACAGAAGAGGAATTGAAAAACAAGGAAGAGGAAGTCAAGGACCAGCTTTTTAAATTGAAATTCCAACATACATTAGGCCAGCTGGAAAACGCAATGAAACTCAAAAATCTCAAAAGGGATATTGCCAGGATAAAAACCATATTGAGAGAAAAGAGTGAAGGGAAGAAATAGAGAATGGAAAAGAACCAGGTAAGAAAAACGACAAAAGTTGGCGCTGTCGTCAGCAGTCATACAAAGAAGACAGTGGTTGTTCTTGTTGAGCGTCCGGTCAGGCATTATTTGTATAAAAAAATCATAAAAAGGAAGAAAAAATTTCTCGTTCATGATGAGTATGAAAAGTGTAAAGTCGGAGATATTGTTAAGATCATTCAAACGAGACCCATAAGCAAGAGAAAAAGATGGCGCATTCAGGAGATTGTCGGATTGTCCCCCAGCGAAACAGAAAAAGAGACTGAGGAAAAGAAAGAATGATCCAAACAGAAACTATGCTCAGAGTGGCTGACAATTCAGGCGCCCGGAGAATCCTATGCATTACTCCTCTTGGAGGAGGTGTTGGAAAAAGCGCCTCCATCGGAGATATCATTTCGGCGACGGTGAAAGAGGCTGAGCCAGAGAGCAAGATTGCCAAAGGAAAGGTCGTGCGAGCTGTCATTGTCCGGACTCGCAAGGAAGTTCGACGCAGAGATGGTTCTTACATTCGATTTGATGATAATGCGGCGGTTATCATCGACCGTCAGGGAGAGCCGATCGGAACCCGTGTTTTTGGACCGGTTGGAAGAGAATTGAGAGAAAAAAAATTCATGAAAATTATTTCACTGGCTCCGGAGGTTCTTTGATGAATACACTCAGCTTAAGAAAAAATGATGTGGTTGTCGTGATAAAAGGGCGAGATAAAGGAAAGACTGGAAAGGTTTTAAAAGTCATTCCGGAAAAAAACAGGGTTGTTGTGGAGAAAGTGAATTTTGTCAAGGAATTCATCCGCCCTGATCGAAGCAAAAACATTCAAGGTGGGATCATGGAAAGAGAAGCTCCCATCCAAGTATCCAACTTGAAGCTTTTTTGTTCTGAATGCGGTCAGGGAGTGAGAACAAAAAAAGTGACATTGAAAGATGGGAGCAAAATCAGAGTATGCAGTAAATGTGAGACTAACTTAGAGAAACAATAATGAGGGTGAAAGGATGAGTCGTCTTTTTGAGAAGTACAAAAAAGAAATCGTTCCAGAGCTCCAGAAGGAGTTTTCTATAAAGAACAAAATGGCTATCCCCCGACTGGAAAAAGTTGTGATCAATATCGGTGTTGGGGAGGCCATCCAGAATATAAAACTTTTAGATACAGCCAAAGAAGAATTGAGCACCATCACTGGTCAATGGGCAGCGACCGGAAGAGCGAAAAAGTCAATTTCATCGTTTAAGCTTCGTAAAGGGCACGCCATTGCTTGCTACGTGACTCTGCGAGGCAAGAGGATGTATGAGTTTTTTGACCGTCTGGTCAATATCGTCCTCCCCCGGGTGAGGGACTTTAGGGGTGTTTCTCCACGCGCATTTGATGGGCGGGGGAATTACACCTTGGGTTTGAAAGATCAGCTGGTTTTCCCGGAGATTGATTATACAAAGGTCGAGAGACAGCGAGGTATGAATATAACGATCGTCACCTCTGCGAAAACCGATAAAGAAGGCGAAGCTCTTCTTAAAAAATTAGGCGTTCCTTTTGGAGAAGCATAGGAAGGGAAAATGAGTCGAAAATCATCTATGGCAAAATACTTAAAAGAACCAAAATATTCAGTCAGAAGGAAAAGGCGCTGCCGGATATGCGGCCGTTCGAAAGGGTATTACCGGAAGTTTGACATGTGTCGATTGTGTTTTCGAGAGCTCGCACTCAAAGGCGAAATACCAGGAATTATAAAAGCATCATGGTGATGTTTTGGAAAGGATGAGATTATGAGTTTAACCGATCCCATAGCCGATATGCTGACGAGGATAAGAAATGCGGCAAAAGTCAGGAAGAAAGACGTGAGCATCCCTTCTTCACGCATGAAGGTTGAAATCGCTAAAGTCTTGAAGGAAGAAGGATATATCAAAAACTATAGAGTGATTGGAGATAAAAAACAGGGAGTTCTCAGTATCACTCTCAAATACACCGATGACCGTCAATGCGTTATAACAGGATTGAAAAGAGCCAGCCGGCCAGGGTGTCGTGTATACTGTAAAGCGGATTCCATCCCAAAAATCCTCGGGGGACTGGGAATAGTGATTTTATCGACCTCTACTGGAATCGCCACTGGGAAAAAATGCGAAGAGCTTGGTGTTGGAGGAGAAGTTTTGTGTTATATTTGGTAATTCAGATAAAGAAGGAAATATAAGATGTCTCGAGTCGGAAAACAGCCCATAGTTTTGGCGGATGGAGTGAAGGTGAACATCTCATCCGGAAAACTCGAATTCGAGGGCCCCAAAGGAAAACTGGAGTCGCCCTTGCTTCCCGGGATTAAAGCAGAGATGAAGGATAACCAACTGGTTCTCACTCGAACGGATGATTCTAAAGAGCATCGGTCCTCTCATGGCCTGTGCAGGAGTTTAGCCTTTAATGCGGCTGTGGGCGTTTCAGCTGGATTTTCCAAACAGCTGGAGATAGTCGGAGTGGGGTATCGAGCCAAGCTGGATAAAGGCAAATTGGAGTTGAGCTTGGGATATTCCAAACCCGTCTTGTATGAGATTCCAAAGGATATAGAGGTTGTTCTGGAAAAGCCGACTTTGATTACTGTCAAAGGAATAGACAAACAGCGAGTGGGTCAAATCTCAGAAGAGATCCGCGGTTTTCGCAAACCGGATCCCTACAAGCTCAAGGGGATTCGCTATGTGGGTGAACGTTTGATAAAGAAAGAACGTAAGGCGGTGGTTGCCGGTGTATAAAGATAAAGTCACGATAAAGAAAATAGCGAAGGACCGCATCCGAAAGAGGATTCGAAAGAAAATTCAGGGGACTTCAGAAAGGCCCAGGGTTCATGTGTTTAAGAGCAACCGCTATGTTTACACTCAGGTCATTAATGACGAAGAAGGTCGAATCTTGGCTTCCGCCTCAACCTTGGAAAAAGAATTTAAACAGAAAAACAAGAATTTCAAGAACGTTGAAGCCTGTCAGATACTCGGCGAAATGCTGGCTAAGCGGTTGAAAACGAAGAAGATCGAAAGAGTGATTTTTGACAGAGGTGTTTATCGCTTTCATGGCCGTATCAAGGTCTTAGCTGAAGCCATGAGGAAAGGTGGCCTCACTTTTTAAAAGGCAGATCAAGGAGGAAAAGGAGTGGCTGAAGAGGAAAAAAAAGAAGAATTAAAAGAAGAGCCAAAAAAAGAAGAACCGGAAGACAAGCTCCAAGAAGAAGTCGTCCAGGAAGATACAGAGAAAACTGAAGAGGTCAAAAAGAAAGAGGAAGTAGAAAAAGAAGAAGAAAAAAAGGAAGAATCACCTGAAGAAGCAAAGGAGGAGGAAGCTGAGGAGATCGAAGAGGAAATCGAGCTCAAAGACCAGGTGATTTCCATCCGAAGAGTCACTAAGGTTGTCAAAGGCGGAAAGAATCTCAGTTTTTCGGCTCTGGCAGCAGTGGGAGACGAGAGGGGCACAGTCGGGATAGGAAAAGGGAAAGCCCGAGAGGTTCCAATGGCGATTGCCAAAGCCGTGGAAGATGCAAAAAAGAAAATGATAAAAGTGCCTCTGGCGGACACAACGGTTCCCCATTTTATTAAAGGAGTAGCCGGGGGCGGTGTCGTTATCCTTCGGCCGGCATCAAAAGGAACGGGCGTCATTGCCGGTGGAGCGGTGAGAACCGTCATGGAACTGGCCGGCATTAAAGATATTCTAACAAAATCGATACGGAGCAATAATCCTGTGAGTGTGGCGCATGCCACGATGGATGCACTCAAGAGATTGAAGGACCCGGATGAGATTTCAAAAAAAAGAGGAAAGGCAAAGGATAGGATATGGCAGTAAAAAAATCTCAAGCGGAAAAGGCTCAAACCAAGGTGAGTCCGAAATCGAAATCGACAAACATCAAGTCCGAGGATAACTTCCTCAAAGTGAAACTGGTCCGCAGCCTTGTCGGACAGCCGAGGAAACAGCGGGAAGTCGTGAAAGGGCTTGGATTACGGAAAATGAGCTCAGAAGTCATCCGGAAAGATTGTCCCGAGATCCGAGGAATGATCAATAAAGTCTCACACTTGGTTCAAGTGGAAACGGTGGATAGAAAATGAATTTAAGCAGTCTTCATCCAGCCAAAGGGTCCAAAAAGACAAGGAAACGAGTCGGGCGAGGCCCAGGTTCCGGGTACGGCAAAACAGCCGGTCGCGGGACAAAAGGACAGAAGTCCGGCTCTGGATACTCACGCAAGCGTGGATTTGAAGGGGGGCAGATGCCTCTCCATCGAAGGCTTCCGAAAAGGGGCTTCACGAATATTTTCAAGAAGGAATACAGCGAAGTCAATCTGGATAAGTTGGGACAGATAAAAAAACAAGAAATTAAACTCAAGGATTTGAAAGCGGCGGGTCTTATAAAGAAAGAATCGGAAACCATTAAAGTTTTAGGAAGAGGAGACATTTCCTCATCCAAAACCATACATGCCCATAAATTTTCTCGCTCGGCTTTGAAAAAGATTAAGAAAGCGGGAGGAAAAGCAATCCCTATTGGAAGTGAATAATGTTAGACAGCATTCGGAACATTTTCAGCATCCCAGACCT
The DNA here is from genome assembly GCA_050116035.1 of Candidatus Aminicenantota bacterium. GTDB lineage: Bacteria > Acidobacteriota > Aminicenantia > Aminicenantales > Aminicenantaceae > SOIA01. Next base: position 9,775 of record JASFPJ010000008.1, read on the forward strand.
TAGAAGAAGAGTTATTTTCACTTTGCTCCTCCTTGCAGTCTACCGCGTCGGCTGGCAGATTCCCAATCCTGGGATAAGCCCGGATGCCTTGCAAGAGTTTTGGGAAGCTCAGAAAGGAACCATTCTGGGTTTTGTCGACCTTTTCTCCGGGCAGAATATGTCCAAGATGACGATTTTCGCCCTGGGGATCATGCCCTATATCAGTGCCTCCATCATCCTCCAGTTGCTTCAAGTTGTCTGGCCTTATCTGGAACGATTATCCAAGGAAGGAGAACTCGGAAGGAAAAAAATCACGCAGTACACGCGATACGGAACCATCTTTATTTGTATGATTCAATCTTCGGCTATTGCCTGGTGGCTGCAGACTCAAACCAGTCCCAGCGGAGCCCCCATAGTCCCTAATCCTGGCGCGGGATTTATATTTTTAACAGTCTTGACTTTAACAACAGGCACGGTGTTCGTCATGTGGCTGGGAGAACAGATTTCTGAACGTGGCATCGGAAACGGCATATCTCTGATCATATTTGCCGGAATCGTGGTGAGTTTCCCCCGTATGCTTCAGAATCTTTTAGGTGGATTGAGGACGGGAGACGTGACTCCCATAAAACTCATCTTCTTGTTTGCGATTGCTGTGGTCGTTGTGGCTGTCATCGTTTTTGTCGAGCGGGGACAGAGGCGGATTCCCGTTTCTTACGCGAAAAGAGTCGTTGGGCGAAAGATCTATGGAGGGCAGAGCACACATCTTCCGTTAAGGGTCAATACGGGCGGAGTTATCCCCATCATTTTTGCCGCCTCGATCATAACCATTCCAGCGACGATTGCTTCTTTCGTCAGAAATCCGACTGTCCAGAGAATCGCCCTCCAGTTTAATCCCGGGGAGCCTTTGTATAACCTTCTGTATATGGCAGCGATCATCTTCTTCACGTATTTTTACGTTTCCATTATCTTCAACCCAACAGATGTCGCGGACAACCTCAGGAAATACGGGGGATTCATACCGGGAATTAGACCGGGGAAAAACACCTCTGATTTCATAGATAATGTCCTTTCGCGGATCACTCTAGTGGGCGCCATCTACCTGGCAGTCATCGCCATACTCCCAGATTTTTTAACGAGGGGATTCAAGGTTAGCTCTCTGCCTCTTATCGGAGATTTCTTGAATCAGAATTTGCCCCAGTGGTTCACCCAGGGGTTGCAAGTTGAATTCTATTTTGGAGGAACATCGATTCTGATCGTTGTTGGAGTGGCCATGGATACCATGCAGCAGATTGAAGCGCAGCTGATTATGCGCCACTATGACGGTTTCATGCGCCGGGGCCGCTTAAAAGGAAGGAGAGGATGAGAATTATTCTACTCGGACCTCCAGGTAGCGGAAAGGGCACCCAGGGGAACCTCATAGAGAAAAAATATGGATTGCCGAAAATATCCACGGGTGATTTACTGCGCAGTGAAGTCCGGGAAGGAACACAGCTGGGAAGAGAGGCTGAAGCCAGGATGAACAGGGGCGAACTGGTGGACGATGATATCGTCGTTGGGATGATTCAAAACCGAATTTCTAAGCCTGAATACCAGAGAGGATACATAATGGATGGTTTTCCACGCAACATCGTTCAGGCCCAGAGATTAGAGGAGATTGACCCTGAGAGAAAAGAGATTGCCATCGAGATATATTTGAGTGACCAAGCCATTTTTGACAGACTCAGCGCACGAAGAACCTGTCCTGTCTGTGAAACGATATACAACTTGAAGAATAAGCCTCCGAAGAAAGAGCCCATCTGTGATGCGTGTGGTGAAAAGCTTATTTTAAGGGATGACGATAAACCTGAAGTCATTAAAGACCGCATGAAGGTTTACCACGAACAGACAGAAATCCTCATTGACTATTACTCGAAAAAGAAAGTCTATTTCAAGATTGAAGGCGAAGGGACCGTAGAAACAGTTTTTGATAATATTTCTTCTCTTCTGGATAGAGAATTGGCGAAATCCCAAGAAGTAGGAATAACGAAATGATTATTTACGGCGAAGAAGAAGTGCGCGCCATCGAGAGTAGCAACCAGATTGTCGCCAAAATCTTAAGCGAGTTAGAAGCGATGATCAAACCAGGAGTACGCACCAAAGAGCTGGATGAGTGGGCTGAGAAGAGAACAAGCGAAATGGGGGCTATTCCGGCTTTCAAGGGATACAGGGATTATCCGGCATCTCTCTGCACTTCCATTAACGAGGAAATTGTCCATGGGATTCCTTCCTCTCGCTCTCTCCGGGAAGGAGACATTATCAGCCTGGATTTTGGAGTCCTGTATGAAGGATATTATGGGGATGCGGCCGCGACTTTTCCTGTGGGGAAGGTAACTCCCCAGGCAGAAAAACTCATCCAGACAGCTAAAGATTCATTTTATAAAGGATTGGAGCAGATAGAAGTCGGGAATAGAATATCGGACATTTCTCATGCGATTCAGAGTTATGTTGAATCGCAGGGATTTTCAGTCATCCGCTCTTTTGTCGGCCACGGCATTGGCCTTTCGCTTCATGAAGATCCCCAAATCCCGAATTTCGGCCCACCAGGGAGAGGGTTGAAGATAAAACCTGGTATGGTTTTTGCGCTCGAGCCTATGATCGCTATGGGAGACTGGAACGTCGAAATTTTGGATGATAACTGGACAGCGATTACCAAAGACAGAAGTCTCTCCGCTCATTACGAACACACAGTGGCTGTCACTCAGGAAGGGGCTCAGATTTTAAGTCTATTGGATGGAGGGAAGAGAAGCTCACCCTATTTCAAGGAGAATCGATATGCCTAAAGATGATGTTTTTGAGACTGAAGGCACTGTCATCGAAACACTCCCGAACGCTATGTTTCGTGTTGAACTGGCGAATAAGCATGTTATCCTCGCTCATATATCAGGAAAAATGCGAAAACATTTCATCCGGATTCTCCCAGGAGATAAAGTATTGGTGGAGCTTTCACCTTATGATTTAACGAAAGGAAGAATCACTTATCGTTTCAAATAAAAGGAAAGAAAATGAAAGTCAGGGCGTCCGTGAAGAAGATTTGCAGGAACTGTCGGATAATCAGGAGAAAGGGCACTATTCGGGTTATCTGTTCCAATCCGAAACATAAACAAAAACAAGGATAAAACGAGGGTAAAATGGCAAGAATAGCAGGAATCACGCTTCCATCGGAGAAGAGGATTGAAATTGGATTAACTTACATTTTTGGGATCGGTCGTTCGAGAGCCAATGATATTCTTCAAGAAGCAAAAATAGATAAAGATAAAAAAGTCAAGACCTTAACCGAGGATGAAGTCAAAAAGATTCGTGAAATCATCGAGAAACGAGAGAAAATAGAGGGTGACCTGAGAAAAGATGTCACCCAGAATATAAAAAGGCTGATCGATATTAGTTCTTACAGGGGAATGCGGCATAAGAGAAGACTGCCCGTGAGAGGACAGAGAACCAAGACCAACGCGCGGACGAGAAAAGGCCCTCGGGGCCAGACTATAAAGAAGGTCAAAACTAGGATTAAATAATCAGGAGTGATCAATGCCGAAGGCGAAAAGAAAAACGAGGAAAAAAAAGGTAAGAAAAGAGATAGGATTTGGTGCCGCCTATATTCAATCCACATTCAACAATACAATCATAACCATAACCGACCAGCTGGGGAACACGGTCTGCTGGGCCAGTTCTGGAACATCTGGATTTAAAGGCTCCCGTAAAGGGACGCCTTTTGCAGCCCAGCTCGCGGCCAAGGAGGCATCAGTAAAGGCGAAGGAATATGGAGTCAGGTATGTCGATGTGCGAGTGAAAGGACCGGGAGCAGGGAGAGAATCGGCTATTCGAGCTCTCCAGGCAAATGGTTTAGAAATAAAATCCATCAAAGATGTGACTCCGTTGCCTCATAATGGCTGTCGTGTCAGGAAGAGAAGAAGAGTCTAAACGAGAGCAGGAATGTAAGGAGAAAAAGATGTCAAGATACAGAGAACCTGTTTGTCGTCTCTGTCGAGGAGAGAAGGTTAAGCTTTTTCTTAAAGGGAGCAAATGCCTAACCGATAAATGCCCGGTGGAACGGAGACTTTATCCTCCGGGAGAACACGGAAGGAGGAGGAGAAGAGTTCTGGGATACGGACTTCAGCTCAGAGAGAAGCAAAAATTGAAAAGGTATTATGGTATGTCAGAAAGGCAGTTCAGGCTATTTTTCCACAGGGCAGAAAGGAAGAGAGGTGTCACAGGAGATACTCTTCTCTCTATGCTGGAAAGAAGACTGGATAATGTCATATATCTCGTCGGATTTTCACACTCTCGGAGTCATGCCCGTCAGCTGATTACGCATGGCCATTTCCGAGTGAATGAGTGGAAAGTCAATGTTCCGTCTTACATTGTTGATAAGGGAGATAACATTTTATTCAAGGATAAATCAGCCAAACATGAAGAGTTGAAAGCCATCGTGAATTCACACAAGAACAAGACTGTCCCGGGGTGGATAGATGTCGATTGGGAAGCCATGCAGGCCAAGATTCTTGATTTTCCCACCCGGGAAGACATCACATTTCCCGTCGAAGAGCACTTAGTGGTTGAGCTCTATTCAAAATAGAATATTTTTCTGATGTCATTGGAGGCATGGAGTGTTTGACTCTTCGTATTTCAGTGATGAATTTTGACGATAACGGAGGCTGAAAAGGAGGAAGCATGATAGAAACAGGATTTCAGAGGCCGAAATATCTGGATTGTGATTACGATTCTTTAACCGAGACATACGGCCGCTTTTCGGCCCAACCTTTTGAAAGAGGTTTTGGCATCACGGTCGGAAATGCGCTTCGGAGGATTCTCCTCTCTTCGGTAACCGGAGCGGCGATCACCGCTGTTCGGATACAGGGAGTTCTCCATGAGTTTTCGAGCATACCAGGAGTCGTAGAGGATGTGACAGATATCATCCTGAACATGAAAAGTGTTCCTTTGAAGCTCGAAGGAGAAGAGCAGAAAGTGATGACTCTGAAAAAGAAGGGGCCGTCAGAGGCAAAAACATCTGACATTGAGCACGATGCGGATATCGAAATTCTCGATGAAAATATCCATATTGCTTCTATGGATAAAGACGGCAAGCTGGATGTCGAAATGATCGTTAAGAATAACAGGGGATATATCTCTGCGGATCAAAATTTTGATAAAGATTTAAGCGTGGACTATATTCCTCTTGATTCTTCTCATTCTCCAGTCCTCAAAGTGAATTACAGAGTTGAGCCCGCAAGAGTTGGAAAGAGAATTGACTATGAAAAACTGAATTTAGAGATTTGGACCACAGGTTCGATTTCTCCGATGGATGCTCTTGCTCAGGCTGCGAAAATCATGAGGGACCATATGGTGATATTCCTGAATATTGTTGATGAGCCGATGGAAAGGGAACAGGTCACTGCAAAGAAAGAGATTCCGTATCTCTCTCAGTTGGATATTTTGTCAAAATCCATAGACCATCTTGAACTCTCTGTCAGGTCCAACAACTGTCTCCGGTCCGCTGGGATTGAGAAAATCTACGGACTTGTTCAGAAAACCGAAGAAGAACTTTTAAAAACGAAAAATTTTGGACGCAAATCTCTTTCCGAAATCAAAGAGACTCTCCAGGAACTGGGTTTGGGTCTCAACATCGATCTTCATCCCAGATTATTGGAAAAGATTGAAGCAGAGAAGAAGGAGAAGGAAGAAGAGGAGCCCGTTGAATGAGACATCTCGTTAGATGGAAAAAACTGCGGAGAAATACCGCTCAGAGGCGGGCATTGTTGCGCAGTCTGGTGACGTCTTTTCTGGAAAAAGAGCGAATAAACACAACTCTGGCTAAGGCAAAAGCCACAAAGCCTCTTGCAGAGAAAATGATTACTTTAGCCAAGAGAGATACTCTTCATGCCAGGCGGCAAGCGTTGAGATTCATCTACAAGAAGCCTGTGGTGAAAAAACTTTTTGAAGAGATTGGACCTCGCTTTAGCGAGAGACCTGGAGGATACACAAGAATCGTGAAGGTTGGACCTCGGGCAGGAGATGGAGCAGAAATGGCAGTGCTCGAGCTCATCGGTACAGAATTCAAGAAGAAAGAGAAGAAAAAGAAGGATATTAAAGAAAAATTAAGGAAGAAGGAGTAGGCCAAAGGCTGAATTTTTTTCCTAAGTGGCGAAAAACTTCGTTAACTGTCAGCAGAACATCTTGCTTCAGGGGAAAAACCATCAGAGCCCAACACCGCGTTTCATAGGCTGTTGATGGCTGGATGGAGGGAATTTTCCTGAGATTCGTTAATCTTTAGGGATGACCCAGAGTTCCTGACCAGGATAGATTTTCGATCTCCGACTCAGTCCATTGATCTGCAAAAACGTGTTGAGGTTCATTCCAAACGCACGTGCGATTTCATAAGGTGTGTCTCCGGACTTGACTGTATAGGTAGTGGCTCCTTCAGGCTTACCTGACTGGATCACTATTTTTTGACCAACATCCAGGTTGTTGCTCGTGAGGTTGTTATCTTCTTTTATTTTTTGGATAGTCGTGTTGTAGTCTCTGGCGATTTTAGAGAGAGAATCTCCTCGCCTGACAACATAAATAAGCTTTTCCCCTTCTTTGATGAGTGGAGGGGGAGAAGCATAACTTCTTGAACTTCTTCGAACCGGGATTTTAAGCCTTTGGCCTGGCCTGATGAAATTAACACTTCTCAAGCCTGTCAACCGCGCGATGGCACTGACGCTCGTGCGGTAACGCTCAGCGATCTCGGAGAGCGTCTCCCCTCGTCGGACATAGTGGTTTATGTAGCTGGCTACAGGAGGGATGTAGCGAGGCAGCGTGTTTATAGAGGTGAGTGTTTGTTCGCCCAGACCCACTGGAACCTTTAACAAATATTCACTGTCAGGAGTGGATTTTTGTCGGAGTTCCGGATTGAGTGTTGCCAGTTCTTCAGTCTCCAATCCCAGAGCTTTGGAGAGGGAAGAGAGCCTCACGGGTTTGTTCACAGAAATATTCTCATACTGGAGAGGAGGGTCGGGAGTGGGAAGACTGAAGCCGTATTTTTCCGGGTTGTTGATGATAAGGAGGGTCGCGACAAAACGAGGAACGAACCGCGCGGTTTCGCGGGGCAGCTTGAGATAGAGGTCCCAGAAATTATCGAGGTAATTAATCGCCTGAGACCGAATAATTCTTTTGACTCTGTACTCGCCGCAGTTATAGGCCGCCAGGGCAGTGGTCCAATCCCCAAAGTGGAGATGGAGTTCGGTCAGGTATTTAATGGCCGCGCGGGTTGATTTAATGGGGTCCATTCGTTCATCGACAGCTTGGTCCCTTTTCAACCCGAATCTGTTTCCCGTCGAGGCGATAAACTGCCAGAGTCCCAGAGCTCGAGCCCGGGAGAAGGCTCTGGTATTAAACCAGCTCTCGATCATCGGCATCCAGGACAGCTCTTCAGGGAGTCCGGCTTTGTTCAGCTCCTCCACGATTATATTCCGGTAGCGGCCAGAACGTTTGTAGCTCAATTCGAATAACTTTCTTTCTCTTTCCTGGAAAAGTTTGATTTCTTTCAGAACATGTTCATTCTCTTCGATTGGAATGGATTGATGGTTGTTCCCGACCACCGTTTCCTGGGAGGCGTAGATTTCCTGGATTCTCTGAGCGATCATGAGTCTGAGTTCGTTTTTTTCCTGGATCAGAGGATCGTCAGGAGGGAGACGGAGTTTCAGGATGAGGCTGTACGCCTCGTCTAGAGCAGCCAGGGCTGTATCGAGATCTCCCTTGTCCCAGGCAAGCTGGGCATCCTGGTAGGCATACAGGGTTTCCTCGAGGATAACCTGAGGGTCGTCTACTTTCTCTACTTTCTCTTCCTTTGCTTCTTCTTCTTGATCGGTGATGCCCTCAAGAAGAAGAGATTCTTGGACGGTCTGGTTATTTTCTTCTTCAAACGTGCCTTCCTGCTCGTTAGTTATGACTGCCTCAGAAACTTGATTTTCTTCAGGAGTTGGGAGTGGAGGGGCTGGTGTCTTTTCCGGAGTCTTCTGGAAGAGGGAGCAACTCCACAGGAACATGAGAGCTAACGCAAAGGTCACCAAGCAAAGAAATCTTTTTCTTCTCAATTTTTTGCCTATAAGGGTAAATTTATAACATTTTAGGGGTAATCGAGTCAATGACTCAGTGAAGCCTTACTATACACAAACTCTGAGAATGAAGTAAATCGCCTTTTGGGATGATATGCGGAGTGATTTTTCTCACCCGAAAAGATGGGATAAGATGAGAACGAAAAAATGGGGACGTTCCCCAATCATTTATTGGCTGTTTTTTGATGCCAGTCCCAGGCCGTCTCTATGATGGTCTGTATATCCGAATGAGAGAGCTTCCAGCCGAGGATTTTCTCGGCTTTTTCTCTGGAGGCGAGAAGCACAGGGACATCTCCTTTCCGCCGCGGCCTTTCTTTGTACGACACTTTATGCCCGGTAACTTTTTCAGTTTTTTGAATGACTTCCAGTACAGAATACCCTTTATTCGCCCCGAGATTGATGAATTCACTGCGAGAAGACTCGAGGAGCCTCTGGAGTGCAAGGACATGGGCTTTGGCCAGGTCAGTGACATGTATGTAGTCCCTGATCGCTGTCCCGTCTTCTGTGGGGAAATCTGTTCCGTAGAGCTCAAGGCTCTTTTTTTCCCCTAAAAGAAACAGAAGGATGTTGGGGATAAGGTGAGTTTCAGGTTCGTGCATTTCTCCCAGGAGACACTCCGGGTCGGCTCCAGCCGCGTTGAAATAACGAAGAGAGATAAATCTCAATCCATACGCTCTTTCGTAGTCTTCGAGGATTTTTTCGACAAAGACCTTTGTCTGTCCGTAAGGATTGACCGGGTTTAATGGGTGATTTTCCGGAATCGGTATCTGAAGGGGGATGCCGTACACGGCAGCGCTCGAGGAGAAAATGAAGGCTTTGACTTTGGCTTCCAGAACAGCATCCAGGAGGTTCAGACTGCTGGTCAGGTTGTGGGTGTAGTATTTGAGAGGATTCGTGTAGGATTCTCCGACCTGAATGAGAGAAGCGAAGTGTAGGACGGCTCCTATCCCCTTTGAGCGGAGGGCCTCCTTGATGGAATCCTTATCCATCAGGTCGCCTTCAACAAGTTCTCCGCCCACAAGAAGCTCCTTTTTCCCGGTCGAGAAATTATCGAAAACGACGACATCGTATCCTTCTCTGAGGAGTTCTTTCACTGTGTGTGAACCGATGTAACCGGCTCCTCCTGCCACAAGCACTTTCATGGGTGTTTCCTCTTGATGATTTTTTTGGCTATTTGTAGACCTTGCTTTTTGGTTTCGAACTCGTTATCTAGCTGATGTTGGTAGAGTTCATTGAGGATTCGACCCATCTCGGGACCGGGAGCGATTCCCATCTTTATCAAATCTCTGCCCATGATCAGGGGCTGAATGGTTTCTTTGGAGACGTTGAGTTCCTTGAATTTTTTAAGAAGCCATCTGGCCTCGCTGTCCAATCCTGAGATCGGGATTTCCTCTCTTCCCGCGCGGTCAGCGGCGTCGAGATAAACAAGAAGTTCGATTTCTCCGTTGATTTCTGCAGCCAGTCGGTTAAAGGCTTTTTTGGTGACAACGTCCCTGTTCTGCCACAATTCGGATGCCCGGTGGTGGCACCTGATGAGAGAAAGAACTGTTTTTCTCAACTTGAATCCGTTAAAAGAAAAAATCCTCAGGCGGTTAAAGATTTTCTTCGTGATCTTTTCGCTGAGAATATCGTGGCCGTTGTTGGTGATGACCATCCGGCCTTTCTTGAACTCCCACACAGCTGTGGGGGGCTTGCCCACGTCATGGTAAAGGGCAGCGAGAAGAAGCGCGAGTTTTTTCTCTGCGGAGAGTTTTTTGGCGTCGGCCAATCTTTTCGCTTGATCCACCGTGAGCTTGGTATGGTGCCAGACAGTATGGTGGCCGTACTCGTCCTTCTCAGGATGGAAGAGAGAGTCCTGGATAGAAAGGGTCAGGCTGTAGAGTTCCGGGAAGAGCTGGCGGAGGACTCCAAGCTTGAATAAATCTTCGAGGCCGACTGAAGGGAGAGGGGAATGGAGAAGAATTTTATGAATCTCCTCATTCACCCGTTCGACACTGAGGCCGGATAAATCAATTTCTCTGGAGACACTGTAGATTTCTTTGTCGATTGAGAATTCGAGGACAGAAGCGAAGCGGGCCGCTCGAAGAACCCGAAGTGGATCGTCCGGGAATGCTCCTGGATTGGTCAGCTTTATGATTTTCGCTTTGGTATCATGCGCTCCCCCGAAGGGATCGATCAGTGTGTTGTCTTTGAGCCTTAAGGCCATACTGTTGCAGCGAAAATCACGTCTTTCGAGGTCTTTTTCGAGAGGAAGCTCAGGATCGGCAGAGATGACAAAATCCTTGTGACTTTTAACTCCCTTTCCCTTTGGCTTATCTTTTCTCGGCAGAGCAATATCGTACGTTTTTTTATTAATGGTAAACTTGATCACTCCAAAGCTTTTTCCGACGAGATCGACCTTCCCGAAAGGATCGATTTTTTTTATTATGTCCTCGACACTGTGTCGCGTAATGAGAAGGTCAACCTCTTCTGTTGGATTTTCTCTGATGAAGTCGCGCACAAATCCGCCAACTGCATAGACATCACCACTGAAGTGCTGGATGAAGAATTCTTTGTCGCGAAACTCAGCCTGTAATTTCTTCATGTGGGCCACCACTTATCATTCATCTGAGAGTCATACGTTTAATCTTCCTGTATTCCCTGCAGTTTTGTCCTATTATAAAAGCAGTTTCCCTCTTGATTCAAACCTTTTTTGAATAAATATCAAGGGTTGTTCTCTTGGGCCTGTTAGTGTATCCTTTATGATTCAGAGGAAAAGGCGTTGAAAGTGAGAAGAATCAGTTGGCTCCTGGCACTCTTCTGTATTCTTTCGGGCTTTGCTTTATCAAAATCTCTCAGAGAAGATATCCAGATATCCCTGAAGGAAACCAGGATCAAGGACTTCAGTATGGCTGGTTTGTCCTATGTTTTTTATGTGAATATAGCGAACTCTTCTTCTTCAGCCTATTATCTCTCAGGTTATGATTATCGCTTTCTCGTCAACCAGAAGGAATACTTCCGCCTTCAAAGATCGCTGGATAAAAGAATAAAGATTGAACCAAGGAAGAACAAGCTCCTCTCCTTTCCCATAAAGATAACCTTTGCCCATCTTTTTCGACTTGTCGAAGGGATCGAGAAGGAAGAGAATTTAGAGGGAAATTGGACTGGCACCCTATCCTTTTCTGATGCTAAAAAGGACAGGGGAAGGCTTCTTTTTGATTTTTCCGGAGAATTCCCTGTCATCCAAAAACTGGAGGTCAAATTCCTTTCCCTTCATTTGGAAGACCTGACAATCGGAGGGGCGGATACACGATTTGAAGCGAGTCTAGTCAATCCCAATATCTTTGATGTACTGATAGAAAGGATCAGCTATAAGCTCTATCTGAGAGACAGCCTGATCAGCGAAGAAACAGTGAGTGGAGGGAAGACTGTAGTTAGCCACGGAGAACAGTCTTTTTCTTTTCCCACGCTCATAAATTTTTTTGAGGTGGGAAAGGAAGTGTACACCATGCTCCAGATGACTTCCTCCCTGTGCCGTTTCACAGGAGAGATTGAAGTGAAGACAGAATGGGGCCGAGTGAAAATTCCTTTTGACCAGACAGGAAGAGTCACCATCGGCAGAACTTCATGAGCTGAGTTCTTCTTTATCCAATGATTAGTGTGATCATCCCCACTTATAACCGAGCGCCCTGTCTAGGGGAAGCGATTCAATCTGTTCTGGACCAGGATCACTTCGTGCGAAACGGCCCCTCTTCTTTTAAACTCTTGGTGGTTGATGACGGTTCAACCGATAGCACCAGAGATGTCGTTCACTCTTTCGGAGATAGAGTGACATATCATTTCCAGCCGAATAGAGGAGTCAGCGCTGCCAGGAATAAGGGGCTTGAACTTGCCCAGGGAGATTATATTGCATTTTTGGACTCTGATGACCTTTGGGAGAAAGAAAAGATTGGCATCCAACTGAACTTTATGAAGGCATTTCCTGAAGCCAGGGTGTGCACTACTGAGGAAGCCTGGATAAGGCGGGGAGTTTTTGTCAATCCCAAGAAAAAACACCAGAAATACTCAGGATGGATCTTCGATAAGGTATTGCCTCTCTGTCTTTTGAGCCTCTCTTCGGCCTTATTCAGGAAAGAAATTTTTGAGGAGATCGGAAGGTTTGATGAAGAATTACCCGCCTGCGAGGATTATGACCTGGGCATCCGGATAGCGGCGAAATACCCTATTCACCTGCTTCCCAAAGCACTGGTCATTAAGCGAGGAGGCCATGCCGACCAGCTTTCAAGAAAATACTGGGGAATGGACCGGTTCAGAGTCATTGCTTTAGAGAAGGCTCTGTATCTTGACCTGACGCCTCGTCAAAAGGGGCTTGTCAGGCAGGAATTAGTGAAGAAATACCATATCCTGGCTAAAGGATACGAGAAAAGAAACAAGCATGAAGAAGCAGAAGAGTGTCTGGCCCGCATAGAAAAATACAGGCCAAGAGAGCCAAATTTGGAAAGGGAGGAGAAATGAGTGTTTTAAAAGTCATCCAAAAAAGACGAAGTGTGCGAAAATATAAAAGGGATCCCATCCCTGAAGATGTACTTCAGCGGGTACTCGAGGCGGCGCGCCTGGCTCCGTCAGGGAAGAATTTCCAGCCCTGGAGATTCATTGTCGTTCAGGATGAAGAGTTGAAAGAGAAGTTGGCGCGGGCATCTGCGGAACAGTTTTTCATGGCTGAAGCCCCGATAATCATCGTTGGCTGTGGTTTTCCTGATGACAGCTATTCCCGCATGGGCCGCTACATGAAATCCTGGCCTGTGGATGTCACGATAGCTCTCGAACATCTCATCCTCCAGGCCGCAGAAGAGGATCTGGGGACATGCTGGATTGGCTCTTTTGAGGAAGAGGAGGTTAAATCCATCCTGAACGTTCCTGAAAATGTCAGAGTTCTGGCGCTGACACCCCTTGGTTATCCCGATGAGACAACGCCGTATCGCGGCCGAAAAAGGCTGGATGAGATTGTCTCTTATGATGGATTCTAATAATTGGGGTAGCATGGATCGCATCTTAACATTTCATTAATTTGGGGTCAGGCCTTATCAAAATTTCAAGATGCAGGATTCAATCCAGGACTTACGGCATCAACTCAAACAAGGCCTGACCTGGTTTTCCACACAAATGTTAAGATGCGACCCCTATATTCTTTAGAACCAGTAGTTCAATCCCAGAGAGAACTGGTATCCGCTCAAGTCAAATGCATCGTAGCCAGTAAAAGAGGCATCCGAACCCGTTCTAAAATTCGCTTGGGCATAGTTGTATTTGAATTCCGCCTCAAAAGTGAATCTTTGCGCGACAGGGATCATGATTCCGGCAAACCCTTGATACCCGATTGTGAATCGACTGTCTTCTCTCGCATAAGTGAGATAGACTGGATAAATTTGAGTGTCCACACCATAGACCCATGTATCATCATTGAAATCGACCCAGTCGCCTTCGAGCCTGACATACCAGATGTATAAACCGACTCCTCCTCCGATGTAGGGCATGATTTTTCCTTGCCGTCCCATCGGATAAAGCTTCATCGAAAACTGAATCGGAGTGATCGACACATTAAAATTGTGGATAATGCTGAACATTTCATTTGCGAAAAAATCTCCCTCCAAACCGTTGGGAAAGGCGAAATCAACTTCCTCTCCGAAGACACTTCCCAGGACGCCAAAATAGCCATTGTAGATTCCACTCTTGTTTTTGAGGTACCCGTCAATTCCGAGTGTGAAACTCAACTGTTTCGTGACAAAGTATTCATAAGTAAAGCAGAAGTTTGAGTTGTAGTAGTGGGATTTTCCAAAGTCCATTTGACGGAATTCCTCCTGCCAGAGGTCGCTGTCGGCACGCGGGATAAAAAATCCAATCTTAATCGTGATGATCCCAGAGAAAGCCAGACTTGGAGTCAATAGAATTAACGTCAGAAATAACAATACGCTTTTTTTCATTTTATCTCACCTCACATCAGACATTATGCAAAAGTTATGCCAAATGGAATTTCAGGGGAAACTTTCCTGATTAATGTGTCTTAAAAAGGTCAATTGTCCTCTTTCATTTCAGAACCTTTTTTTTCATCATTAGATAGTTGATTATGAATCAGATAGCCTGGAGAGTCAAGTTATTTGGTATTTGGGGGCGCATCTCAACGTTAAAAAACCAGACTTTCTCGATTTAATCTTTACACTTCTCTTCCTTCCTTTTAGTATAGATAGAGAAATGGCTGATGAGACAAAAGTCCTGAAGATAGACCCGCAGCGAGTGGAACAGGGAGAAATGAGAACGATTGTGGCATCTCTCCAGAGAGGGGGAGTCATAGCCTATCCCACTGATACTTTTTACGGTCTGGGAGCCAACTGTTTTTCAAAAAAAGCCATTCAGAGAATTTACCGTCTGAAAGAGAGAGAGCCTTCCAAGCCTCTTTCCGCTCTCGTTTCTCACAAGAATATGATTCACAGCCTTGCTGTTGAGATTCCTTCCCTTTTCTGGGTGCTGACTGAGCAGTTCTGGCCCGGACCTCTCACACTTGTCTTGAAAGCTTCCTCTGAATTGCCTGGGGAAATGCTCGGTCCGGGAGAATCTGTCGGGATCCGCCTCCCTGACCTTGCATGGCTTCGAGGACTGATCGATGAGGCGAATTTTCCCATAACCGCCACGAGCGCCAATATTTCAGGAGAAAGAGAAATCGAAGACCCGAGGAAGATT
>JASFPJ010000009.1:0-22469 GCA_050116035.1 Candidatus Aminicenantota bacterium
CTTCGTTTATAAGATAGATGCTTTCTTTCAGAAACATTCCTTACCCAAAGCGACAGAAGAGTGAAGCGAGTATACCTGACAGACTCTGCGGCAACGTTACTACCTCTTTTTTTACGGAAAGCTTCCAAAAGATTGGATGGAACTCTTTAAGTCATAATTCGTATGTATAGTTGGGGAGACTTGTATGTCTTTAAAAAAGAGAAGAAAATTTCTATTTTTGCATGAATATAGTGTGGAGTGAGATACCATGAAAAAAGTCATTTTAATCATCGTCATCGTGGTGGTCGTTGGTGTATTTGGATTTCTGGCTATCAAAGGCTGCCAGACTCAGGGCGGGAATCAACCGTTGAACACGGCAACAGTGGAAAGGGGAAACATTTCCAAGACGGTCGTGGCCACCGGCAAGATCGAGCCGCTGTACAAGGCTGAGATCAAATCTAAAATTGGAGGCTTGATCAAGCAGTTTTATGTTGAAGAAGGCGATAGAGTGGTTGTTGGCCAGAAACTGGTGGAAATTATCCCAGGTGCCACACCCGTGGAGATGGTTCAGGCCCGGACCGAAGTCAAAGCGGCTGCCTATGACAAGATTATGGCCGAAAAACAGTACATGCGAACTAAAGAACTCCTGGAGCAAAAAATGATTTCACCCGAAGACTACGATAGGGCTGAAGCGAATTACAGCACGGCTAAAACCCGTTTTTACGCAGCCATGGCTCAATTGCGAGTGCTGGAGCAGGGATCGAACGTGGAATTTCTCGCTGAGGGCATTGAAATCAGTGAGCAGGACCAGCGTGAGATTGAAAAGGAAACACGGGAAGCCATTGCCAGTATGACTTTGATCTCACCCATTTCTGGTATTGTTCTCTCCAGGGACACGGATAAAGGAAGCGCAGTCATCCCCCTTTCCTCAGCGTACGGAGGAACAGTCATCATGGTCATTGCCGATGTATCCGAGAAACATTTTCGCGGCGATGTGGATGAAGCAGATATCGGGAAAGTCCATCTGGGTCTTCCAGCCAGGATCTACGTCGAAGCTTATCCGGATGATCCATTTCAATCCAGACTGACTCACATCAGTCCTCAGGGCCGTGAGGAAGCAGAAATCGTTAACTTTGAAATCAAAGCAACGATCGATGATCCGGAGAACAGGCTCCGTTTTGGTATGTCCGCGGACGCTGAGCTTATCCTGGAGGAGCATGAGAATGTTCTGGTTATTCCGGAAGGCGCGATAATATATGAGGAGGAAAAAACCTACGTCAACATCCAGGATGATTCTATTCCAGAAGGGATGCGAAAAATTGAGATCACTAAGGGCATCTCCGATGGTCTTCGGACCGAGGTTTTATCCGGCTTGGAGGAGGGGCAGGTTGTCGTCCTTCCCCAGTAGTGTTATCACTGTCCCATAAAGGATGCACCCCATTATGGAGGGAAATAGCCTGAATTAACATAGTCACAAGGAATTCGTTATGCATTGGTCCGAAATAATCAAACAGGCCTTCCAGGATTTGAAATCCAATAAACTCCGGAGCACTCTCACACTTTTCGGGATCGTCTGGGGCATCATGGCCATCATGATTCTCCTGGGTTGGGGATTCGGATTCCGTGATCTGATGTATGAAGGCATGAGCAAGATCGGCGAAGACCTGGTGGTGATTATCCCGGGTCATACATCCATCGGTGTGGGGGGATACAAAGCGGGACGACCCGTTGTTCCGGAAATGGATGATATCGAGGCGATTCGAATTCAATGCCCCTCAGTGGCGAAGGTCAATCCACAAATCGGCCGATGGTACCAGGTTAAAGCGGATACAGAAGCCCGAGAATACAACATTCGAGGTGTCCTGCCAGTCGCTAAAAAAATGAATAATTGGCAGGTGGCTCAGGGACGGTTTATCAGCCAGGATGACATCAGGAATCGCCGCCGCTTTGCCTTTATTGGCCATAATATCAAGGAGCATCTGTTTGGCGAAGAGTCCAGTCCGGTTGGAGAGAAGATCAAGATTCGGGGCGTATCGTTTCTCGTCGTCGGCGTGGCGGTTGAGAAAGAGCTGCAGATGTCCACGATCAACAGCCGACATGACGACCAGGTTCTCGTCCCTTTGAGTACAGCTCTGCAGTTGTGGAGCGACGGGAAGAGTCTCGATCTGATTTTCACCTCTCCGAAGGAAAACGCCAAATCCAGCCAGGTCGTGAGTGAGGTCCGGAACGTATTGGCCGAACGCCATCGCTTCGATCCTGAAGACGAAGAGGCATTATTTATTCTGGAATTTGCCTTTTTCGAGAAGATGATCGACCTGCTTTCCCTTGGATTGAACATACTTTTGGGGCTCATCGGCATCATCACCCTCTTTATCGGCGGTGTGGGTGTGATGAATATCATGTTTGTCTCGGTGCAGGAACGCACCCGAGAAATAGGCATCCTCAAAGCTGTCGGAGCCAAGAATCGGGACATTCGGCTCCAGTTCCTGGCAGAATCGCTCTTCATCACTCTGCTCGGAGGATCCATTGGTTTTTTGTTGGGATCAGCTCTTCTGGGAGCGGTCAACCTATTGCCTTTACCCCCGTTTATCCCTCTCCCCCAGAACTCTCTGGCACTCACCTTGATTGTCATCTTTGTGATGATTCTGACCGGAGTGATTTCAGGATACATCCCAGCCAAAAATGCCGCGGAGATGGAGCCGGCCAAAGCCCTCCAGTACGAGCGGGGCGAGACTGTGGTGGGAAAGAAAATCCCGAAGCCTCTCTGGGTATCCCGGACTTTGACAGGTGAACTCATCGGGCAAGCTTTTCTCGAGATCCGCAGCAGCAAATCAAGGAGTTTTCTCACCACCTTTGGAATCTTTTGGGGGATTGCGGCTGTGATTGTTCTTATCGGATTCGGCACGGGTTTCCAGGGTTTTTTCAACCGGGAATTCGGGAAGATGGGAGAAAAAACCGTATTCGTGAGCGGTGGCCGTGTTCAAACCGAAAGAGGCACGTTTCGAAAGGCGCGGAGAGTTCGACTCTCAGAAAAAGATATAGAGGCTCTCCTGGCTTATCCTGTGGATGTAGAGGAAGCTCTGCCGGAATATGACTGCCGGTTTCCAGTCGTGAAATACGGTAGCGAAAGCCGAGCCGTCCACACTCTGGGTGTGGTTCCGGAAACATTACACATGCGGAATTTTAAAGTAGCCAGGGGACGGTTTATCAATCAGGGAGACGTTGAGGAAAGCGCACGGGTCTGTTTTCTTGGAGCCAACATTCCAGAGCGTCTTTTCGGGAACCGGACGCGTGATGTCACAGGAGAATACGTCAACCTTAACGGACTCCGGTATCTCGTGGTTGGGATATCCCAGCCTAAGGGTCTTCAGCTGTCTATGAATACCTCTTATGATGATGATAAGATCATGATCCCATTCACTTCAGCATTGAAAGACTTCAGCGGAGACAAATACGTATCCCGGATCCTCGTCTCTCCAGTCAAGAAAGAGCGTTACAGGAAGACCGAACAGGAGATTCGCCAGACTCTGTCCAGGCTCCACAGGTTTGAGCCGGAAAATGAAGATGCATTATATGTATGGAGCATGCTCGAGGGCACGGAGTTTCTGGACTATATTGTGCTCGGGCTTCAGATATTCTTGGGAGGAGTCGGCGTGATCACGTTGATGATCGGGGCTGTGGGAGTGATGAATATCATGTTCTTTGTCGTCACTCAGCGCACACGGGAGATAGGTATTCGCCGGGCTGTGGGAGCACTGAGGAGACACATTTTTCAACAGCTCTTCACAGAGGCTCTCACGCTGACATTCATCGGGGGCCTGATCGGATTCGGGATCGGTTGGGGTATTAATGCTGGACTCACAGCTCTGATTGCTGTTTTGCGGACTCAGAGCGCACAGCTCATGATGCTTTTTTCACCCGAGAATTCATTGATCGCATCCCTGGTCACTGTGTTTTTAATGGTGGCCGCCGGATTTTTGGCTGGGATCACGCCTGCGCTCCGGGCGATGCGGTTGGATATCGTTGATTCCCTCCGTTACGAATAAATAAATATAGGTTCATGGCTCGACATTAGACGTCTGATCACTGGAAAAATCAAGATTATATTATAAAACGGCTGTGGCTGACTGATAATACATGTCTAAATGTCGAGCCCTGATCCCTATGATATGGTGCTGACTAATAATGAATGTATTAAGCCGAGCCCTGACGCACTCTATAGAAATCTAAGCCGACAGTCCAGGATATCACTTGCCCATAGAAAAAAATTCTTCCGTCAAAGGCCGAGCTCTTGGTCGATGCCCTGCATGGCTTCCAGGCAGATGGATATGAACTCATCCAACTCTAAGGGGATGTTCCTGCACTGTTCGATGTCTTCTCTTCTCGCCCCTCTGGCGAAGCTTGTTTCTTTGTAACGCCTCTGAACGAATCCGACATCCACCTCCTTGAGCTTTTTGCTGGGATGCATCAAGGTGGCGGCGATGATCAATCCGGTTAGAGGGTCGATCGAGAAAATGGCCCAGTCCATCTCGCTCTCACAAGGAACCTGCCCCGCATGGGCTTTGACCGCATGGATGATGTCTTCTTCGATCCCGTGTTCAGCTAGGATTTTGACTGTCTCAGTGGTATGGAGCTCCGGGCTTTTCTCTGTGATCTCATAATCCATGTCGTGGAGGACTCCAGCCAGTCCCCATTTCTCCTCATCTTGACCGATCTTCCTGGCAATCGCTTTCATGCAGGCTTCCACTGCCAGAGAATGTTTGACCAGATTTTTATTTTTGAGATGTTCCTGGACAAGCTCTAGGGCTTCTTCCCTATTCATTTATCTGACTCCTTTCACAATTTTATTTCAATTCTTGACTGTTTTGCACGATAAAAGGAATCTCTGCGGTGACATTCTCTTTCTCATCAAAAACTCTAACGCCGACAACATAATCTCCGGCTTTCTCCGGAAACCACGCCCACGAATTTTTTTCGGAAGCCTCCTGAACAATGACTCTCTCCTCTCCCTCTTTTAGATAAAACTCGTACTTGGGCATGAAAAAACCTCTGATAGACGCAGAAAAACTGACCTCCTCTCCAACTTTTTGAGGGGATTGTTTAGACGACCTCAATGAAACTCTCACTATCTTCTTCAGGAACAAAAGCTTTCCTCTATCCGTCTGCTTCTCATAGAGACTGATGAGAAGAAAAGGGTCGAACCACACTGGATTGGACCGGATTTCCTGCTTGGCATCAAACTCACCGGCTTTCTCCCCTGTTTCCACGTCGAAACTCATTAATACAGAAGAAAGTGAGGAGACTATAACTCGTTCTCCGGAGACTTCAAGCCGGTAAAAACTCCTGGAGGGAATCATCTGCCACCAGAGAATGTGACCTCCTCTTTTTTTCAAGCAGTAAACCACATTATTCCAGCAGAGGAACAGAATCCTTTTTCCGGAAACAACGGGAGAAGTTAAGATTTTTCCTCCAGTCTTTATTTTCCATCTCTTTGTTCTTCTCTTTAAATTAAAACAGTAGAAGTAATTATCATCGGAACCGAAATAAACGGAATTCTTATCAATGAGAGGAGCACCCTGTATCTTTCCACCCACTTCAATCTTCCCGATGAGATTCCCGTCCTCAGACAGGATGTACAGATTGTGGTCGTCACAGCCAAAGACGATTCTATTGCCCGCGAAAACAGGTGTGGAGCGGATAGCTTCGTCAGCCTGGAATTTCCAGAGCTCCTTTCCGCTGGTTGTGTCAAAGGCATGAAGAGTTCCATTTTCCATACCGATGCACACAACGGACGCAAATTCCAAGATCCCGGATGTTATGCCGTCCGCAACCGCAATCTTCCAGTTCAGACTCCCTTCTTTGCTCAGGCAGTAAAGTGTGCTGTTCCTGTCATAGACATAAATATTCTTCGCACCAAGAGATGGATGGCTCATGAGCTCATCAGAAACCTTTCTTTCCCATACGACTTCACGCTTTATGCCATCCAAACAGTACACAACTCCAGTCCTTGTGGAGAAGTAAAGCCGATTCCCTTCCTTTTCTATATGGTCGTTGACTCTCCCCTGGAAGACAACCTCTCCGGATTCTTTTACAGGGAAAAAGATACCGGAGGGATACGAAGGTGCTCTTCTCCTGAAAATGGAACAAGAACTCATAAGAAAGACGACGAGTGCCCAAAGGATGATTTTTTTCACTTGAGCCATAAGATGCGATGATAGCACTTTCCTCCCTCTTTCCTCAATCTTTACATTAGCTGTGGAGGTTGATATCATTCAAAAGAGAGAATAATGATTAACTACATTATGCTCTATAAAATCCGGAAAAAAGTCAAAAAAATAATAAAGGAAAAAATCGCCGAGGATGAGCTGGCGACAACCCCGACCTCCTGCATCGGTTGCGTCGCCGACGACATCAGCTGGGAAATCTATTACCTTCTCAAAGAAGACAAGAGCGAAAAAACCTGATTCATAAATCCTTCTGAAAAAAGAAAAAAGGGGATAGGCTACTTTTTCACTTTTTTTGAAAAAGTAGCCTATCCCCTTTTTTTGTCCCCTTTTTTCATTTATCTTTCAGTTTGTTATTTTGACTCTCAGTTTTTTCTTTTTTTTCCTTTTTATTCTGGCGACTTTCCTGCTCCTTCTTTTCCTTCCCGATTTTGGCCTTGATCGAATTCCACCAGTCTATTCTCTTCTGGATATCTTTTTCCAGGCCCAGGCTCCCGGGTTCATAGTACTTTCTTCCCTTTAATTTTTTGGGGAAAGTCTCCATATCCGTTGTCGAAAAAGCAAAGTCATGTGCATAGGCATAATCTTTTCCGTATCCCACGTCTTTCATCAAACGGGTGACCGGGTTTCGAAGATGAAGGGGCACGGGCTCAAAAGGGCTGGCCTCGACATCCTTCATGGCTTTCCCAAAGGCCACATAAGCGCGGTTGCTTTTGGGAGCGGAGGCCATGTAAATCACTGCTTCCGCCAAAGCCAGCTCCCCTTCGGGAGAGCCGATGAAATCATAAGCCTCCTTGGCGTTGAGGGCGATCGCCAACGCCTGGGGATCAGCTAGCCCGATGTCTTCTGAGGCAAACCTCACCAATCGCCGGGCGATGTAAAGTGGATCTTCTCCCGCGGCGAGCATCCGAGCCAGCCAGTAAAGGGATGCATCCACATCGCTGTTCCTCAAGCTTTTGTGGAGGGCGGAAATCAGATTGAAGTGCTCCTCCCCTTTTTTATCATAGAGAAGGATCCTCTTCTGCAGGGCTTCTTTGACTTCCTTGGTGGAGATCTTTTTGCCCTTGACCAGGCTTGAAGCAATTTCAAGAGTATTCAGTGCTCGGCGGGCATCTCCGTTCGCATAATCGATGATCATCTGCGGTGCCTGGCCTTCGAGTTTGAGTTGAAGCTGGCCGAGGCCGTATTCCTCATCGGATAGAGCGTCTTTGATGATCTGTATTAAAGTTTCCTTGGATAAAGGATTCAGGACCAGAACCTTCATCCTCGAGAGGAGAGGGGCGATGACTTCAAAGGAAGGATTTTCTGTTGTCGAACCAAAAAGGATGATGTCTCCTTTTTCCACATACGGGAGAAAGGCCCCCTGCTGGGCTTTATTGAAGCGGTGGATCTCATCGATAAAAATAATGGTGGGTTGCTTGTAAATTTTCCTGTGGCTCTCTGCCCTGGCCATGACCTGCTTGACTTCTTTGATCCCTGAGAGAACCGCGCTGAAAAACATGCAGGGTAAATTGAAATGCTCAGCCAGGATATACCCCAGAGTGGTCTTACCCGAACCCGGTGGTCCCCAGAATATGATGGATACCAGACGGTCAGCCTTGATGAGTTGGGAAAGAATCTTTCCTTCCCCGATGATATGTTCCTGTCCGTAAAACCGGTCCAGAGACCTGGGACGCATCCTCTCAGCCAGGGGAACATGTTTTTCGTCAGCTTTGGCCGCCATATTTTCAACCGCTCATTCGAATTATATCAGAAAAGACCATCCGGGTCAGGCTCTGAAAAAATTCATAATCTGTTCCTTAAGAATTGGGGTCAGGCCCTACAAATCTCTTTGCCATATGAGCAATAATCAATCTATGAATCTTGTCTTCATGACAAGGCCTGACCCCATCCTGTTCTAAAAATGACTGCACCCGAATGAAAATATAAATCAACTGATTATTGTACTTTTTGATGTCTAAATCCCTTGTTTTTTGGTTTCTTGACGAATGAAAGATTCCGTGCTAATGTTACGAAGGCAGGATGAAAAGCCAAAAAATCCCGGACAAAATGGCTTACCGGCTCCAAGAGGTCAGCCGAATCACTAAAATTGCCCCTGAAGTTATCGACGCCTGGGAAAATGAGCTATATTTTCTTCATGCCGGGCAGACAGGCACCGGAGAAAAAATATTCAGAAAAAAGGATTTGACCATCATTTTCCGATTGAAGGAGCTGCTGGAAAAAGAGGGAATGACTCTGGCCGGAGCCAAGAGAAGGATCGAAGAAGAATTCGGGATTAAGACATCCACACCTGTGCATCCTGACCGTCTGAAAAAAGTCCTTTATCGAGTCAAGGATCAACTTCAGGAAATCGCTTCATCGTTGGACAAAAAATCCGAAAAAGTATAAAAAATCCTTCCTGATTTGCTATAATAACTCTTTCTGGTCGGGACGTGGCGCAGCCTGGTAGCGCACACGCTTGGGGTGCGTGGGGTCGGCGGTTCAAATCCGCTCGTCCCGACCATTTTTCATTTAAAAACTAGAAATAATGAGTCAACTCCATACGCTTCATTCTCACAAAAGACTAGAGAAGTGAAAATCAATCCTGACTTTCCGAAATCCATGCCTTGAGGCTCTGGATGAGAGAGGTCTGCAAGTGACTTATGAGGAAATCATAAAAAGACTCAAAACACTTTCAAACCCCAAGGCCATCGAAGGCATGGCCAGATATGGGATCACTCCGCAGAAAACTTTCGGCGTTTCCATTCCGAATCTAAGGAAGATCGCTCAAGAAGCCGGAAGAAACCGAGACCTGGCTCAAAAGCTCTGGGCATCAGACATCCGGGAGACCAGAATTCTGGCTTGTATGATCGATGAGCCTGCAGGAGTGTCTGAGAATCAGATGGAAAGATGGGTGAGAGACTTCGACTATTGGGAAATCTGTGACCAGTGCTGCATGAACCTTTTCGAGAAGACCCGATTTGCCTATCCCAAAGCCACTGAATGGAGCCAGAGGGAAGAAGAGTTCGTGAAACGAGCTGGTTTTGTTCTTATGGCCAGGTTGGCCGTGAGCGACAAGAAGGCCAAGGATGGACAATTCAAAAAATTTTTTCCTCTTATCAAGCTTGAATCCGCAGATCAACGCAACATCGTGAAAAAAGCCGTGAATTGGGCACTCAGACAGATCGGCAAAAGAAACCTTGCCTTGAATAAGAGTGCTATAAAAGTCGCTGAAGAGATTCAGCATATGGATTCGAAAACTGCCAAATGGATCGCTTCTGACGCAATCCGGGAGTTAAAAAGTAAACCTGTTCAAGAAAGGCTTCGAAAAAAGAAATAGTAAAACCAGTTTCAGATCCGGCTCTTTAATTCACAAGTTCCTCAAAAACAAAATCTTAAATTCAGTATCAGTATTTGCCTCCACTGATGGCTAGCGATTCAGCGACTCTATTGTCTTGACTTTTCCTTCTTAGCTATTCCTTTTTTGCCGGTTGAAAGAGCCCGACTAGGTTTCCATCCGGATCTGTCAGGTGAGCAAACCAGCCAAGAGTTGGAATCTCGCTCTTCGGTACGACCACTCCGCCTCCAAGCTCTTTTGCTATCTCAAGGTAGGATTCAATCTCATCCACTTCGATATACACAACAGGTGAAGCACCTGGATGAATATCATCAGCTTTCATGATGCCTCCAGTCGGCCCTTCAGGCGGAGCAATACTCAAGTATCCTTCTTCTCCCCAAGGCTCAATCTTCCAGTCGAACAAACCGCTGTAAAAAGTCTTGGACCGCTCAAGGTCTGAAGAGGACCATTCAATGTGGCAGACAGTATTTTTTGCCATATTTGTCTCCTTTTTCATTACTGTAATTTATCCTGGTTCCTCTTTTTCGTCTTGCTCTTCAATTCTTTTTTCGGCAAAGAGGAAACATAATCATACGAGCGATTCAACCATTTTTGGAGCTTTCGACTGTCATTCAGTATTGAATCGGGGAGGACCACATATTCTTTCATGATTCTTCCTTTCACTGGTTCAAACGGAGAGAATTCATCGCCCTTAGACAGAATTTCTTCCCTATCACTTTCTGACAGCCTGAGGAAAACATTGTGCTGGTGTGTTCCAGTGAACATGTTATTGTTGACAAAATAAACTGGGTAGCCAAACATCATTCTCTTTTGGCAGTCAAAAGAAAGTAACATTTTGTCGAGAAGTGTGATTAATTCCGGTGGAGATTTTTTCCAAGTCATGATTGCATTTCTCAGTGAGAGTATACTATTCGATACATTAATTTTTCAAAATCGAAAAGTGGGAATATTCATTATAAATCATTTAAACCTATAAGAAAAGTAGTATTTAAATCATTGTGTAATTTTTCTCTTGCTTGTCAAAACTCAAAAAACAAGTATTTTGGTGCGCAGGATTAGAAAAACATTGCTAATCCCGGCTTCTTTCGAAATCGATCCCAATAACCATCGACTTTCCTATTTCAAGCTGCGACGGTAAAATCTTAGCCATTTAATTAAAGGATCGGCTGGAAATGTAGCAAAAGGCCAGGATTGAGTATATAATCCCAAAACTATGCAATGTTTGAAAGCATGAAAGGTTAAGAGAAAAAAATGAAAAACACAGATAAATTAAAGCCTCAGGCAATGAATCTAAAGGATTTAATCGACTACCA
The DNA here is from genome assembly GCA_050116035.1 of Candidatus Aminicenantota bacterium. GTDB lineage: Bacteria > Acidobacteriota > Aminicenantia > Aminicenantales > Aminicenantaceae > SOIA01. The sequence goes on from JASFPJ010000009.1 coordinate 10,854, forward strand.
GGAAGGCTCAGTGGTCAGCCGAGAAATAATCTCCAAAAAAACAGGAACTGTGACGCTGTTCGCGTTCGACAAAGGACAGGGCTTAAGTGAGCACACGGCCCCATTCGATGCCATGGTTTACTGTTTGGACGGTGAGGTGGAGGTCACTATCTCCGGCAATCCCCTCCGGTTGAAAGAAGGCGAAATGGTGATCATGCCTGCTCATCAGCCCCATGTCCTCAAAGCGCTCCGCCAGTTTAAAATGCTTCTAATCATGATTCGCAAATGACACCTGAATCAAAAAAAAATAAATCAACAAACCGCCTGATTCACGAGAAAAGCCCTTACCTAATCCAGCACGCCCATAATCCGGTGGATTGGTACCCCTGGAGCAAAGAAGCTTTCGAACGGGCGAAAAAAGATAACAAGCCTGTATTTCTTTCCATTGGGTATGCCACCTGCCACTGGTGCCATGTGATGGAAAAAGAATCCTTCGAAGATCCAGAAGTGGCCAGATTAATGAATGAGGGATTCATCTCTATCAAGGTCGACAGAGAAGAACGTCCTGATGTTGATACGGTTTACATGAGAGTCTGCCAGATCCTGACAGGAAGCGGAGGCTGGCCACTGACGATCTTCATGACTCCGGATAAAAAACCATTCTTCGCTTCCACGTATATCCCCAAAGAAAACCGGTTTGGCCGAATCGGGATGCTGGAACTCCTTCCCCGCATCCAGGAACTCTGGGAAAACAGCCGTGTTGAGCTTGAAACCTCTGCGGATAAGATCATCACTTCCCTCAAAGAATCAACTCAAAGCAGTCAAGGCGAAGATCCAAGGGAAGAGACGCTGGATACTGCCTATCACCAGCTTGAGCAGCAGTTCGACTCTGAACATGGTGGATTCGGAATTTCCCCGAAATTCCCCGCTCCTCACACCCTTTTTTTCCTGCTCCGTTACTGGAAGAGAACAGGAAATGAAGATGCCCTTCACATGGTGGAAAAGACGCTCCAGTGCATGCGCAAAGGAGGCCTATTTGACCACATTGGATATGGCTTTCACCGCTACTCCACGGATGCTCAATGGCTTGTGCCTCATTTTGAAAAAATGCTCTATGACCAGGCTTTGCTGGCAATGGCCTTCACTGAAGCCTTTCAGATCACCAGAAACATCGACTACAAGCACACAGCCAAAGAAATTTTCACCTATGTTCTCCGAGACATGACATCTCCCGAAGGGGCCTTCTACTCGGCCGAAGATGCGGACAGCGAAGGCGAAGAAGGAAAATTCTATCTCTGGACAAACGATGAGCTGGAGAAGATCCTCAGTCAAAAGGAAGCTGATTTAACTTTAAGAGTTTTTAATGCAGAAAAGGACGGGAATTTCGCGGAAGAGGCCTCGGGGAGGAAGACGGGAGCGAACATTCTGCATCTGAACAAATCTATCGAAGAGATTGCGTCAGAGTTGAAGTTAAGTCCGGAAGCTCTGAACCAGAATCTGGAATGCATCCGAGTGTCTCTTTTCAAAACAAGAGATAAACGTGTTCGTCCTCTCAAGGATGATAAAGTTCTTGTTGATTGGAACGGCCTGATGATCGCGGCTCTGGCCAAAGCCGCTGTAGCCTTCGATGAGCCAGCATTAGCGAGCTCTGCTCGAAAAGCGACTGATTTCATCCTGAACAACATGCGCAATAAACAAGGCAGGCTGTTCCATCGAAACCGGGAAGGGCAGTCTTCCATCACAGCATTCCTGGATGACTATGCCTTTCTTATCTGGGGTCTCCTTGAGCTTTATGAGGCGACATTTGACGCCCACTTCTTGAAAGAAGCTCTGAAGTTGAATGAAGTCCTCATCAGACATTTCTGGGATGAGAAAGATGGAGGATTCTACTTCACTCCGGATGATGGCGAACAGCTCCTCCTGCGGCAAAAAGAATTATACGATGGAGCGATTCCATCTGGAAATTCAGTCCAAATGCTCAACCTCATCCGTCTCGGACGAATGACATCTAACCCGGAACTCGAGAAAAGGGCGGCTCAGACCGGACGTATCTATTCTAAAGATGTCGAGCTCTCCCCTTCTGCATTCACCCAGATGATGTCTGCCGTCGATTTCGGAATCGGACCTTCATATGAAGTTGTTATTGTCGGAGACACAGAAGCCGATGATACGAAAGTCATACTCAAAGCTCTGCGGACTGAATTTGTTCCGAATAAAGTTGTTCTCTTCATCCCCACAGACAAGGATCCGTCAGCCATCTTCCAGATGGCTCCCTTTACCTCCCGGATGACAAGCATTGAAAACAAAGCCACCGCTTATGTCTGTCAGAATTTCACCTGTCAACAGCCGACAACAGATATCGATAAAATGCTCCGGTCAATCGGAGTTAAAGCGGGCAATAAGAGAAGAAAGTCCTGAAAAATCGTTTCAAGAATTTTTAAACATTCCAGCTACTCTGGGAAAAAGGTTGTTTGCAGATTCAATCCAAAGGTTTCAATCCGCTTCATCCCATGTTAAAATGCTTCTTCTCAGTTGCCTGTCTAATCAGATTCTAATGTTTTAAACAGTTCGTAGCGACGGCTGAGGCAAAAATGAAATCCATGAAACCACTCATACTCCTGACCAACGATGATGGATTTTTCGCGGAAGGGATAGAGTCTCTCTCCAGCCATCTGAAAGGCCTGGGTGAAATCTACATCATTGCTCCTGATCGGGAAAGAAGTGCCACTTCTCTTGCCCTCACCCTTCACCATCCGCTGCGGGTTAAAAAAATGAAAGCCAGAGTTTTCGCAGTGGATGGGACTCCGGCAGACTGTGTTTATCTGGCCACACAAAAGCTACTGCCGCGAAAGCCCTCCTTGCTCATCTCTGGCATTAACAGAGGTCCCAACCTGGGCCAACAGGATATTTCCTATTCAGGCACGGTGGCAGGGGCCATTCAAGGAGCTTTTCTTCAAATCCCATCCCTCGCCGCCTCTCTTCTTCCAGATGAGAATCACCAGTATCATTTTGATTTTGCGGCAAAGATTGTCTCTTCTATGGTCAGAAAATTACTAAAAACTAAAATCTCTGAAAGACAGACACTCAACATCAACATCCCTCCTCCACCGTTCCGGGGGATAAAGATGGTCAAGCTGGGGCAGAAAAGATACAATCCGGAAATAATCGAAAAACAGGATCCCAGGAAAAGGGCTTACTACTGGATCGGCACGGGAAATCCCAAAGCCATAGGCGACACAAACAGCGATGTCATGGTGATAAAAGAGGGGTACATCACTGTCACTCCCCTTCACACAGATTCAACGGACCGCGACACAATGCAGCGCCGCACTTTAAAAAATATCTTCACATCCATTACCGATGAAATTATTCAGAAAACTCTATGACTGGATGCTTCACTGGGCGGACACCCCGTACGGCCCTTTAGCCCTGTTTCTGCTGGCTCTGGCCGAAAGTTCTTTTTTCCCCATCCCTGTGGATCCCCTTCTTATCGCCCTCTGTCTCGGTGCCATAAAAAAATCCTGGCGGTTCGCTCTCTACACATCACTGGCCTCAGTGACAGGTGGGATGATCGGGTACTTGATCGGCTTCGGCATATGGGAAGTCGTGGATTCTTTTTTCTTCAAATATGTCCCCGGTTTCTCAGAAAGCCTTTTCGAACGAGTGATGGGGAATTTCAACAAATACGGTTTCTGGTACGTTTTCGCCGCTGGATTCACTCCGATTCCTTATAAAGTCTTCACCATTGCTTCCGGAGTTTTCAAGCTCAACTTTTTCCTTTTTGTCGTCGCTTCAACAATCAGCCGCTCGCTCCGCTTCTTCGCCATTGCCGCTCTATTCCGTAAATTCGGACCCGAAATCAAGAGTTTCATCGATAAATATTTCAACCTCCTTGCGCTTCTGTTTTTCATCCTTCTCTTTGGAGGATTTCTGGTCATCAAATTCATTTTATGATAAGAATCCAGAACGTAGTCAGAGAGTTCTAAAAAGGGGTCGCATCTCAACATTCGACATTAATTTTGTAATTAATAATAAATGGAACTCATCATCAATATTTTTTAGAATAAAAAGGCTACTAATCTGAAAAATGTCGAATGTTGAGATGCGACCCCTTTATTATGGGCACTGAACCAAAACAGACTGATTGCATTTAAGATAGGTAATCTCGAATGAACATCACAGATAAACTGGAAAGAATCCAGCACGCACTGAGTGCACTCTCAGTGCATGAAACAGAGTGCAAGCTCTGTCCTCGAGAATGTGGAGTCAACAGGAAAAAAGAAGCAAAGGGCTTCTGCCAGAGCGGAAACCAGGCTTTTGTGTCCCACACTCTTCTTCATTACGGCGAGGAGCCTGTCTTGAGTGGTCTTTCTCAGGGGAACACTGAAAAAACCGATATCCCAGGCCAGCTCGCCGGCTCCGGGACGATCTTTTTCTCCGGATGCAACCTCAAATGCCTGTACTGCCAGAATTATCAGTTGAGCTGGCTCAATCACGGAGAGCAGACAGCGGATGAAGAATTGGCCATGAGGATGCTCGAACTTCAAGAAAAGAGCGCCTTGAACATCAATCTTGTCTCCCCCACTCACATGCTCCTTCCAATCTTGAGAGCTTTAAGGATAGCTTATGCTGAAGGTCTTCACCTCCCCCTGGTGTATAACTCCAACGCTTACGAAAAGACAGAAGTTATAAAATGTTTGGATGGCATCATCGATATCTATCTTCCTGACTTGAAATACTTCTCTCCAGAACTGGCCAGCCGGTTTTCAGAAACTCCGGATTATTTCCACCACGCCAAACAGGTTATTCAAGAAATGTACTGTCAACAACCCACGCTGTGTCTTTCAAAAGAAAATGTGGCGACCCAGGGGCTTATCATCAGGCATCTCGTTCTTCCGGGACAGACCGCTGACTCCAGTGCCGTCCTGGGATGGATCGCTCACAACCTCAGTCCTTATGTCTGCCTGAGTCTGATGAGCCAGTACAATCCCTGTCATAAAGCGCCTCGAGAAATCCAGAGAGGTTTATCCTCTGAAGAATACAGAACAGTCAGAGCTAAAGCGGAGGAGCTGGGCTTTGGAACCATGTTCCTCCAGCCCGAGCCCTTTGCTCAGGAGGACCACCTCCTCCCTGATTTTGACCTTGAATCACCCTTCCAATGGGATTAAAAGGAAGAGAAAGAGGGGTCGCGTCTTAACATTTAACATTACGTGTGAAAAAGACAATTACTGCTCTTAAATGTTAAATGTTAAGACGCGACCCCAAATAAAAAGTAATGGAGGAAGTTCGATGAAAAAATTATTCATAGCCATCTTGCTGCTTTTATTCATTCCTCATGTCCTCACTTCTCAGAAAATTAAATCCGTGAACCTGGAAGACCTGACATGGATTGACGCTGAGAAAGCCTTGAAGCAGTTTGATGTGGTCATGATCGCCCTGGGAGCGCGGACCAAAGAACACGGCCCCCACCTTCTGCTCAAGAATGATTACATCATGGCGGAATACCTCAAGGACCGAGTGGCTGAAGAAGTCTCTGTGGCTGTTCTGCCAACCCTGCAATACGGGTATTATCCGGCATTCCTGGAATACCCAGGGTCTGTTTCTCTGCAAGCCGAAACTTTCAAGAAAGTGATTATCGATATCTGCAGGTCGATGAGCGGTTATGGAATCAAGAAGTTTTATGTTCTCAACACTGGAGTCTCCACTCTCCGTCCGTTGAAGAGCGCAGCGGATGAACTCGCTCGAGAGGACATTGTCCTCTGGTACCTCAACATACTCGAAGTGGACGAGAAAGTTCCCCAGGAACTGCTGAAACAGGAAGGGGGCACACATGCCGACGAGGGAGAGACATCCATGATGCTCTACATCGCTCCAGAAACTGTAAACATGAGCAAGGCGGTTAAAGATTTCGACTCAAGGCCTGGCCGAAGAGGCTTAACGCGCGATCCTGAAGGAGAAGGCCATTACAGTCCCACCGGAATCTGGGGAGATCCGACACTCGCCAGCAAGAAAAAAGGAAAAGTTCTCGTCGAGACTGCTGTTAAAGAAATCATTGAGCAAATCAAAGAACTCATCGCACTCAAGGATTGAGAAATGTCTAAACCTTGAAAGTTGAACCTTTAGCAAGTACAATCGGGTTTCATCATGAAAATCCTTTTCACTTGCAAGGAATTCCCCCATTCAAAAGTCATCGGCGGACCAATCATCATCTACAACCGACTGAAGTATTTTTCGAGGAATCACACTGTCTCCCTGGCCGCATTTTTTAAAGAAGAAGAAAAAAAATACATTTCTTCTGTAGAGCCCTTTTGCCATGATGTCCAGCTCGTTCCCCTCCCACCGAAACGCTCACCATTGAAAGCCTCATGGGACTTTTTCACGTCATCCGTCCCCTACTACTTCCTTAGAGTTCACGGTTCCCGAAGAATGGCTCAAACCATTTCTGAGATGGTCCGGAAAGACAGGTATGACTTTGTTATTGCCGAGTACTCTGTCATGGGTCAGTTTCTCCATGGAAACACACTTCTGCCACCTGTCCGGCGGATCATATCTGTCCATGAATGTTACTACCTGGCGCGGCGCAAAGCCTACCGTCAGAGCCAACTCGGATTCAATAAACTCAAAGAAGCCATAAATCTCAAGGGACTGAAGAAATACGAATTCAACATGTACAGGAACGCAGACAAAGTCCTCACGCTAACCCCTCAAGGTAAAGAGGAACTTCTAAAAATAGATCCTGAACTGGATATCGCTGTGGTCCCTCATGGAGTGGATACGGATGACTTCTCCTTTTCTGATTTCGTTGAAAAAGAGAAGAATATTGTCTTTGTGGGGAACTACCTGCATTATCCCAACGTGGATGCTGTCCTTTTCTTCGCCAACGAAATCTGGCCCCTGTTAAAATCCCGGCTTCCTGAGGTCAAATGTATCGTGGTGGGCCAGGCGCCTCCTCCGGAAATCCAGAGTCTCTCCCTGGATAACGCCATTACTGTCACAGGAAGAGTCGATGATGTGCGTCCTTTCCTGAAAAAAGGCCGGGCCTTTATCTGTCCGGTCAGGCTCGGAGGAGGATTCAGGGGAAAAATTCTGGAGGCCATGGCCATTGGCCGCCCAGTGGTCTCAACCTCCTTGGGAGCAGAAGGTGTGCCCGCCCAACAAAGGGAAAACATTATCCTTGCGGATAAACCTGAAGAATTCGCTCAAGGAATTCTGGATTTAATGACAGATGACACGCTTTTCGAGAGAATCAGGACAAACGCCCGAAAACTCGTCGAGGAAAAATACGCCTGGGAAAAGGGTGTGGAGATAATGGAAGAAGTTCTGGGAAGAATGTTAAAGGAGACACCTTCACTCCAAAATCAAGGAGTCCGAAAATGAAAGTCACGATGGTGATACCCAGTTATTGGGGACGAAAAAAGTCTGAAGAAATTAGGGAAACAGATTCCATCTATGACCATCCGACTCCCCTTGAGGAAGAAGGAACACTGGGCCGTGCCCTGAAAAGCACATCTATCCTCAAGAACAAAGATTTCAATCTTGTCATCCTTGGCGTTTCCACGGCCCAGGACATCCAGGAAGAAGTCGAAGCGAGAATATCATCAATCGTGAAAGACATAGCTCTTGAAGCAGAAACGCTCTTCTTCTCCTACTCCCACCTGGCTAAGATTCATCAGCAACTCACTCAACACAACAAGGAACTGTTTATCCCACTCTTGCAGCTTGACGGCTATTCCAACATCCGAAACCTCTGCCTTTTCACAGCCCATCTTTTGGGTTCCGAGGTTACGGTTCTGATCGATGATGACGAAATCTTCGAGGATTCCCTCTTCATGGAAAAGGCGTTGGAGTTTATCGGCAAAAAGCACAAGAGCAATGACGTGCTGGCCGTCGCGGGTTACTACATCAACCCGGATAACGACTTCTTGATCAATAAGGAAATTCCTCCCTGGATGACACACTGGAACAAGATTGATTGCATGAACAGGGCTTTCAAGGAGATTATCGGACAAGAGCCCAGACTTAAGGAAACGCCCTTTGTCTTTGGAGGAAACGCTATCATTCACCGAGACTTATTCATGCACGTCCCTTTTGATCCTTCTATCACACGAGGAGAGGATATTGACTTCCTGATCAATGCCAGGATGTTCGGGTTCAAATTCTTCCTGGATAATCAACTCTCGATCAAGCACGTCGCACCTCCCAAACCTCATCCCGAATGGAAAAAGGTGAGAGAGGACATCTATCGTTTCGTGTTTGAAAAGAAAAAGTTAGACACGCAGGAGCCTCTGCCAGGAATGCAGCAAATAACCGCAGAGGACCTTGGCATTTATCCAGGTGAATTTCTGGGAGAAGATTTAGACGAGAGAATTTTCCGATCGAACGTCATGCTGGCCATGGATTATATCAATGAGGGAGACCAGAAAGGGGCGATGGAGTGCATGAAAAACATTCAGTTAGCCCGAACAACACCTCCTCCTGAGAGCAATCCTTTCCAGAATCTCCTCCAACTGCAAAAAACCTGGGAAAGTCTGATGGAACACTTCTCATCAAAAAAAGTGCGCCAGGAAGCATGCGCTCAGCTCGGCTACCCGACTGAATAAAGCTCAACAATTATACTTTTTAGTTCTCTTCCATTTAGTGTGGGTTAGATGTAATTTAGACAACTTTGAAGAGTATTCAGGGATGAATGAAGCGACATCGGAAGATTTAGCCTTCCCGAGTTGTTCTTCGAGGGAATCCGACATAGTCGGGCCCGAGGACTGTTTGAGCACGACATTTTACATCGGACGGGGCTAAGAATAACTGGGAGATATCCAGGCGTGTGACATGATAAACATGCGGAGTTCCGCAGGGCCGAGAAGGTTGAGGAGGGAATGGCGTGAAAAATCTGACTGGAGCAAGGACCTCCCTGAATACTATTTAATCATTTACCCACACTAACTGGAAGAGAACCAATTTTTTGGGGGTGAGTTAAATAAGGATCAAGATTATCTGTCTACGGGGATATAAACTCGGGGTCGAGGAAGAAGATACTCTGGTATTTTCATAGCTGAACCGAGCTCCCGCAGCATGCTCTGGATCTTCCGTATATTCTCAGGTCCCATACGGAGAAGATACTTCTGCGCTTCGCTCAAATTTTCTAATCCGGGATCAGCGAGGGCATAGGATATCACTTTGCGTTCCAAAAGCATATCTCCCTGGACGACTGGGACCTTAAGCAACTCGACAATGGCTTCTGCCAAAGTGTCATCAAAATCCTGGTCTGGATAGCCCAATTCCACATAGGCCTCTTGGATGAGCGGCTTCGCCCGTCTGTAGAGTTCAATAGTCATGTTCACATCCAAAGAGACAAAGACATCCGCGACAAGATTATATCGGCTGTAGCCCCTTGGATCCACGTAATACCGACTATTCCGTCTTATAACTCTGAACTCCCCCTTGGGAGTAAAAAAATCAATCTGAGACCGAGGACTCAAACCATTGGCGATGTTGTCGACCGCAGCCACAAACCTGCGGATCAAACCCTTACTCTTTAACCATGACCCAAGTGACTGATGTGGAGATAATCCTCCCGCCAATCCTCTGAGGACCTCATCGCTCTGATCAAGATCAATCTCGAGCGGAGTCATGGCTTCTGCATCAATGACCGTATCTTCGGATTGAACCGGGACAAGTTGCTCCTCAACGACATCTTGGGCAGGCAGGGACTCTTTAGCTTTATCCCGAATAAAAAAATAATAGACAACGACGACAACTGCCACAAGGAGGATAACCAGGCTTCCGGTCAGCATTACCTTCTTTTGCTCTTCCATGCTTTTCCTCCCTTTCTAAGTCATTCGAATTCATCCTACACTAGTTTTTGTCCCTTTGTTCTTCCAGAGTGAGCGAGAGAGTATTATATCTTCAGGACAAAGAATCCACAACCTCAAAATATCTTTCCATTATCCTCTTGGATTTTCTTGATTAAGATATTCCCCTTTGATGTAGAGAGAGAGATAATGGCTCCTTCTTCACTCGTATGAAAAGAAATTTTATTGGAGGAAGGCTCCTCATCAGGATTAAACTCATTCGTCACCTTTCCTTCAAGGGTGCTGGCCTCCATTTGTGCACGAACATCCTTTTGGAGATAAACAATGATATCCCCTTCCTCCGCGGATATTCTAATCTCATCCTCTTTCCGAAGGTCCATAAGGCTTGCTTCCACTGAACCTGCGCCAAGAGAGACATGAAGTGTGCCTGAAAAATTATCGACATTAATTTCCCCTTGTTCGAGCTCAATAAATGCCTCTCCATATAAATCAGAAATGATGACGTCTCCCCTTCTGGCAACGATATCTCTGAGATAGATATGCCGGGGGACTTTCAAAAAATAATCAACAGCACTATTGTCATCATCCCGTTCGGCTGGTTGGGTTTTGATTTTTACAAAATCTTCGATTTGGTCGATATCAATTTTTGGAAGAAACCGTCCCATCGGCTGCCATATCACTCTTCTGCCTGCGGAGAAAGGAATGCTTTTTTCCGCGTAGAGTTTTACTTTACTCTTATCCCAACCCAATACATCTATATTCCCGTCGATATTCTCCAAGGAGAGAGTCCCTCCCATTTTCAAATCCAGAGACTCATAGTCTCTGACTGAATACCAAGGAGCTGAATAGCCAGGAAAATCGCCAAAAGTCACCATGCAAGAATTCATGAAGGAGAAAAAAAATAGGAGAATTAAAATAAAAGGGATGAGCTTCTTCATAATTTTCACATTTTTTTGAATATTAACATATGGATTCACGAAAGAGAAGTCTCTCATAATATCTGATTTTTTTTAAATGATGAAATTTGTCTTTTTATCGACTTTCTTCTTGAATCGAAAGCAGAAATTTGTCATATTTACTTCTCAAGCGATAAATGTCTATATCAACTGCTTTTCTTTTCTTGAAAAAATAACCTCATCCGCAGACATTTTTCGCTATCCATTTTCTGTTCGAAAAGGATTATTGAGATTCAAACTCCTGACAGGATTCGAAAACACACCTTTTTGCAAAGGAGGACATGATGGGTGGGCTATTCGGAGTTGTATCCAAATCTGACTGCGTGAGCGACTTGTTTTTCGGGACGGACTATCATTCCCATCTCGGGACAAGACGGGGTGGAATGGCTGTAAATAATCCAGAAGGATTCTCAAGATACATTCACAACATTGAGAACGCCCAGTTCCGGTCCAAGTTTGAGCTGGATGTTCAGAAGATGAAGGGGCGCAAAGGAATTGGTGTCATCAGTGACTACGAGGATCAACCCCTGCTCATTCAGTCTCATTTAGGAAAATACGCCCTCGTCACCGTTGGAGTGATAAAGAACTCAGACGAACTGATGCAAGACGTGATCGAGAGGAGGATGATCCACTTCTCAGAAATAAGAGAGGGTGAAATCAACCCGACCGAACTGACAGCCGCTTTGATCGACCAGGAATCAACTTTTGTAGAAGGTATACAAAGAGCTCAAGAAGCGATCGAAGGGTCATGCTCGTTGCTTTTACTGACTGATAAAGGAATCTATGCAGCCAGAGACAGACTTGGCAGAACTCCGGTTGTAATCGGAGAGAAGGATGGAAGCTATGCGGTCACTCTTGAAACATGCGCTTTT
>JASFPJ010000010.1:0-21228 GCA_050116035.1 Candidatus Aminicenantota bacterium
AATTCCAGGGCTCCTCCTGTTCGCCCGGGATTGAGGACAACGATTTGATGTTCTTTGAGGTATGGAGCACAAGTTTGAGCGATGAAGCGGTGGGCGATAGCAGGCACGACTACCATCAGGATATCTGCTCCTTTGAGGCATTCTTGGATGTTTGTCGAAGCGAGTTCAATCTTCCCAAAGCCTTTAACTTCACCTTCCACCTTGATGCCTTTTCTCTGGATAACTGTTCGGATTCTCTTTCGTCCGCGGTTGTACAGGTTGACATTGAAACCTTTGAGGGCCAAATGCGCCGCCATGGCTAATCCACCGTGACCCGCCCCGAGAACGCAGAAATTTAGTTCTTTGGAGTCTTTTTGAAGTAGATTTTTAATATACTGAGCTCTTCTTATGTCTGAGGCTTTTGTTATTTTCTTTGCCATTATAACCACCCATGCTTAAAAGTATTGCTTACTTCCTTTGAAGACGACAATTCCGTTAAAAGTTATAAAAATGGAATGTAAAATTTTTCTCTTTTAGAAAAGCTTCAATATTTTAATAAATAGAAGGTACGAAGGCAAATTAAATCTAGGGTCATTGACTGGTTGTCAGGAAAAAATTATAATCTCTGTACATGAAGGGACATACCATAGATTCAGTCATTGAGGCAGCATTGCAGGAAGATATGCCTCAGGGGGATATCACTTCCGAAAACATAATACCGGTTGACTCTCGGTCCCGGGCGATCTTTCTAGCTAAAGAAAATGGCATCCTGGCAGGCATGGATGTGGCCAAAAGAGTGTTTGAGAAAATCGACACTGGTGTGGAATTTGAAAAAATAAAGAATGATGGACAGAAGTTCAGCGATGGCGAGAGGCTGGCTCAGCTTCAAGGACCCTCGATTTCACTGCTTAAAGGTGAGCGAACAGCGCTCAATTTTCTCCAGAGGATGTCTGGGATTGCCACCACTACGGGAGTATTTGTGCAGGCCCTGGAAGGAACGAAAACCAAGATCCTGGATACGAGAAAAACCACTCCAGGTTTGAGGGACTTGGAGAAATATGCCGTCAAATTGGGTGGCGGGCAGAACCACCGCCAGAACCTCTCCGAAATGGTCCTGATAAAGGATAATCACTTGAAGATTGTGGGAAGTATTTCCGAGGCTGTGAAAAGGGCGAAAGATCGAGTGGCACCTGGCATAAAAGTGGAAGTGGAAGCCACATGCTTGGCCGAGGTGAAGGAAGCTGTCCGGAGCGGTGCGGACATGGTCATGCTGGATAATATGCGTATAGACAAGATGAAAGAAGTCGTTAATTGGGTCAAAGGAAAGGTCCCTCTTGAGGCTTCAGGATCAGTGACCTTTGAAAAAATCAAGGAGATTGCCGCTCTAGGGATTGATTTTATCTCGGTTGGAAGTTTAACCCATTCCTATAAATCAGTGGACATTAGTATGGAGTTTTTGGAGGAGCTCTGATGAAGAAAGATGGCCCATTAGCAACTGACGTCCTCATCGTCGGCTGTGGGATAGCCGGGGCGTCTGCTGCATTGGAGGCGGCTAAGAGTGGCCTGCGAGTTATTGTGGTGACCAAAGATTCAAATCCGGAGGAGTCAAATACTTTTTATGCCCAGGGCGGAATTGTATCTTTAGGGAGGGATGACTACCCTGAGCTGTTGAAACAGGATATTCTCGAGGCTGGGGATGGAGTCAATAATCCAGAGGCTGTCGGGATATTAGCCAAGGAAGGCAAAAAAACAGTTGATGATATCTTAATAAAGGAGCTCAGCATTCCATTTTCGAGAAGTTCCCCGGATTCTCTGGATTATGCGCAGGAGGCAGGACATTCTCGGAGGCGTATCCTTCATGTCAAGGATACAACAGGGAAAACAATAGAAGAGAAATTTATCCAAGTTCTGGAGAAGTACTCCAATGTGACACTCTTGACCAATCACACAGCAGTGGATTTATTGACCGTCCCTCACCATTCCAGAAATCCAAAGTTATTCTATCACGAGCCGAGATGTGTCGGGGCTTATGTTTTGAATAACCAAACGAAGAGAGTGAAAAAGATTTTTGCCAATTACACTATCCTTGCTACAGGAGGTTGCGGCACTGTCTATCTCTACACATCCAATCCGAAAGGAGCGATAGGGGATGGCTATGCCATGGCCTATAAAGCCGGAGCCAGGATTGTCAACATGGAATACATCCAGTTTCATCCCACATCTCTTTTTCACCGGGATGCGGATGGCTTCTTGATTTCTGAAACTGTGCGTGGGGAGGGGGCTCGCTTGAAAACGAAAGAAGGTCTGACCTTCATGGAGAATTATAATAAAAAGAAAGACTTGGCCCCACGAGATGAAGTGACACGGGCCATCTACGAAGAAATGACAAACAGCAATTCCAGCTATGTCTACCTGGATCTTGTGTCTTACACGAAGTGTGATATACAAAAAAGGTTTCCCAACATTTATAAAACATGCTTGGAGTATGGAATCGATATCACGAAGGAAGCCATTCCTGTGGTTCCTGCCGCTCACTATTGTTGTGGAGGAATTCTGGTTGATGAGTGGGGGAAGAGTTCGCTGAATGGTCTTTATGCTGTGGGAGAAGTTTCATGCACCGGAATCCACGGCGCCAACCGTCTGGCGTCCACCTCTCTTTTAGAAGGACTGGTATGGGGAAAGAGAGCATCCAAACATATTGCTTCTCATTTTGACCCGGCCATGCCTGATCCCGGAGATATTCATGACTGGTATTATCCTGAAAAAGATGAGGAGGTGGATCCCGCTCTGATCAACCAGGATTGGATTTCCATCAAGTCGACCATGTGGAATTATGCAGGAATCATCCGAACGAGCAAGCGATTGGAAAGGGCCAAGGCGGATTTAGATTATCTCCGCCATAGGATAGAAAAGTTCTATAAAGAGGCGAAGATGGATGAGAAGGTTGTTGGGCTCAAGCACGGAATTCAAGTGGCCCTGTTGATTACCTATGCGGCTATCGGAAATCCCCGAAGCATAGGTGCCCATTACATAAAGGAATAGAGCCATTCCTAGAAAAGTGAAAAAGGATCAGGGCTCGACATTAGACATCTCAACATCCCCATCATCAATGGCTATCAAGTGAAAGTTTATCAGATCAGTTAATCAAAAAATGTCTAATGTCGAGCCCTGACCTCTTTCCTGCTGATCCTTTTCCAGCCGATTCCGTTGACTTTTTGTAGTGGAGAAGTAAAATGACTTATTTTATAATAATAAATCTATAGAAAAAGACTGGAGAATGTTATGGCAGACGGAGAGAAGATTAAAGACACTCTGAACCTACCCCGAACTTCTTTTTCCATGAAGGCAAAATTATCCCAAAAGGAACCTGAAGTCATAAAAAAATGGGAGGAAATAAACCTTTACGAAAAGATCCAAAAAAAAGGAGAAAAAAGTCCATCATTCATCCTCCATGACGGACCACCGTACGCAAACGGAAATATTCATCTGGGAACAGCTTTAAATAAGATCTTGAAGGATTTTATCGTCAAAACAAAAACCATGCAGGGATACAGGTCTCCCTATTTACCTGGGTGGGATTGCCATGGCCTTCCGATTGAGATTAAAGTCGATCAGCTTCTTGGAGAGAAAAAAAGAAAACTTTCCATAATAGAGATTCGGGAAGAGTGCAAGAAGTATGCTCTGAAATACGTGGGTATCCAGAGGGATCAGTTCAAGAGGCTGGGTGTATTCGGGGAGTGGGAGAAACCTTATTTAACAATGAATCCTGAGTATGAAGGAAATGTGATTCGCTACCTGGCTGCTTTTTTTGCTTCCGGAAACGTGTATAAAGGAAAAAGGCCGGTCCACTGGTGTCCCCATTGCCGGACAGCGTTGGCCGAAGCGGAGATAGAGTATAAAGACCGGAAATCTCCTTCGATCTATGTCAAATTTCCGATGATCTCTGACCTTTCTCAGATGTTTCCTGAATTGAAAGATAAAAATGTCTCTGTTTTGATCTGGACCACAACTCCCTGGACTCTGCCGGCCAACCTGGCCATCGCTTTTCATCCGGATTATGAATATGCGGCTTTAGAGACGGATGGAAATGTCTTCATCGCAGCGAAAAGATTGATTCCTGTGCTCGTTGAGGAGTTGGGCCTCAAAGACTCCAAAGTGCTCGTGACGTTTCTCGGGAAAGAGATGGATGGCTTGAAAGCCCGTCATCCTTTCATCGATAGAGAATCTGTGTTTGTCCTGGCTGATTATGTCACCCTTGACCACGGAACAGGCTGTGTTCACACAGCCCCCGGTCATGGTTATGAGGATTATTTGACTGGAATCGCATCTAACCTGGATATTTACACTCCAGTCGACAGCGAAGGAAAATTCATCCCCCAGGTTGAAAAATATGGAGATATGGATGTTTTTGAATCCAATAAGATTATCACAGAAGATATGAAGAAGGACGGCTCTCTGTTGAAGGAAGATGAGATCGTTCATTCCTATCCTCATTGCTGGCGCTGCAAGAATCCTGTGATTTTTCGGGCCACAGCTCAGTGGTTCATCTCCATGGATAAGAATGATCTGAGAAAAATGGCGATGGAAGAGATAAAAAAAGTCTGCTGGATTCCGCCCTGGGGAGAAGAAAGAATTGCCAATATGGTCAGTGCTCGTCCCGACTGGTGCATTTCCCGGCAGCGGTCCTGGGGTGTCCCGATTCCTGCCTTTTATTGCCATGATTGCGGTCACATTTTGGCCGATGAGAAAATCACGCTGCGGATAGCCGATATCTTTTCTGAAGAGGGATCTAACTCTTGGTTCATGAAAGAAGCCAAGGAGCTCCTCCCCCCGGATACGAAGTGTTCTCAATGTGGATCTCAGAATTTCAATAAAGAGAACAACATCCTGGATGTTTGGTTTGAATCCGGGGCAAGCCACAATGTCCTCGGAACAAGAAGTGACCTTCCATGGCCGTCGGATGTCTATTGCGAAGGGAACGACCAGTACAGAGGCTGGTTCAACAGTTCTTTGTTCATTGGATTAGCGGCGAAAAATGCATCTCCTTATAAGACGGTGATCACACACGGGTTTGTCCTTGATGAGCAGGGGAGGGGGATGTCAAAGTCTCTCGGGAATTTCATCGACCCTGATGAAGTCATCTCAAAGAATGGAGCCGAGATTCTGAGGTTATGGGTGGCGATGCTCAACTACAAGGAAGATGCGCGTTTCGCAAAAGAGACTCTTCAAAGGCTTGTTGAGGCCTACCGGAAGATCAGGAATACGTGGAGATTTATCCTGGGGAACATCTATGATTTTTCTCCGGATAAGGATCAGGTTGACTCCCAGAAGATGGAACTTTTGGATAGATGGGTACTGGAAAGATGTTCAAAAATCGGAAAAAAAGTCTTAAAAGCTTATGAAGAATATGAGTACCACATCATATTTCATACAATCTACAATTTCTTCACTGTCGATCTGAGCGCTCTTTATCTGGATGTTATCAAAGATAGGCTCTACTGTTCGGGAAAAAAGTCGCCACTTCGGCTGTCTGCCCAAACAGCTTTGTTCAACCTCCTCAAATCCACTCTCGTGCTCATGGCTCCCATATTGCCGTTCACGACCGAAGAGGCTTGGGAATCTCTATCTGACTTTATGGGAAAAGAAGAATCAATCCATTTGGAGCGGTTTCCTGCATTCGATGAGATGTGGTTGAGTGAGGATTTGTATGAGGAATGGGAGAACTTGGGGCTCGTGAGAGAGAAAGTCCTCAAAGAGCTCGAGAGTGCTCGAGAAGAGAATCTTATCGGGAATTCTCTGGAGGCGGTTGTTACTCTAAAAGTTCCGTCAACTCAAGAAGAACTCCTGAAAAAATATGAAAAACAGCTCCCGTCCATTTTTATCGTTTCAGCGGTGGAGCTTCAACCGGAAACGGGCAAAGAACTGGGCGTCAAAGTCACAAAAGCTTCCTGGGAAAAATGTCAAAGATGCTGGAATTTTTCTTCCTCTGTGGGTAAAAGTTCAGAATATCCCCACTTCTGCCAACGCTGTGAGGAAGTGGTGAAGAATTTAAAATCATGATTCGCAGACTGATATTTCCAATTATCATTTTTGCCTTACTGGGTATTGACCAACTCACTAAAGCGCTCATCGCTCGGAGCATACCGTTTCAAAGCAGCCAAAGTGTCATCCCTGGTTTTTTCAACCTCACTCATATCAGGAACCGTGGAGCTATTTTCGGTTTTTTTTCCCATTCTGAAAGCCGGATTCTCTTCATATTTCTCACTCTGGTTTCTCTGGTGGCTTTAGGATTAGTCATCTATTATTTCTTCAAAACACCTTCATCACAAAGATTTATGAAGATATCTCTTTCCGTTATCTTGGCCGGAGCTCTGGGCAATTTGATCGATAGAGTTTTTCGAGGATATGTGATTGATTTTCTGGATTTCCACATAAAGAACTGGCACTGGCCATCCTTTAATGTCGCTGATGCGTGTATCACAATAGGGGCTTTTTTACTCATATTCATTTTGGTGTTTAAAAGAGGTAAAGAATGTATCCCATCCTCCTGAAGATAGGACCATTAACCATCCATACCTATGGATTTATGCTGGCTCTGGGTGTGGCTTTTGCTTTGTGGTTTCTGTATGTCCAGGCAAAAAAGCAAGGCCTAGAGGCCACGAAGATGCTGGACATGGCTTTTTACACGATTATCATTTCTTTGGTTGGGGCTAAACTGATTCTCTTCATCGGTAACTTCTCTTATTACATGCGTTATCCGGGTGAGCTCTTTAGCCTGGCGCGCTCAGGAGGAGTTTTTCAGGGTGGTTTGGCGTTCGGAATCGTTTTTGCTCTCTGGTATTTCCGGAAGAACAAGATTCCTACCTGGAAAGCCGCAGATGTTGTGGGATCCGCATTAGCCCTAGGGCATGGCTTTGGGCGAATCGGCTGTTTCACTGCAGGATGCTGCTACGGGAGAGAGTGTTCTCTTCCCTGGGGCGTGAATTTTCAGAACGAATATGCCAGCAATCTCACAGGTATTCCACTCCATACACTCCTTCATCCGACACAGCTCTACGAATCGGCTCTGAATTTCCTGAATTTCTTCGTTTTGTTTCTCATCCTGAAGAAGAAAAAATTTGATGGCCAGGTCTTTTCTTTTTATATCATCAACTATTCCATAATCCGGTTTTTTGTTGAGTATTTTCGGGGGGACCATCCAGAAAGTGCCTTTCTTATCCGCAACCCTTCTCCTTATCTCAGTCTTTCCTTTCCCCAGTTTTTCTGTGTATTGGGTTTGATAGGCGGAGTAACATTGTTTCTCGTCTTGAGAAAAAGAAAAAGTGCCTAAGAAAGAGTTCTTCGTCACATCTTTATCCGGATTAAATCAAAGGCTGGATGTTTTCTTATCTGGAAAAATCAGTGAGTTAACCCGGTCCCAGATCCAAAAGTTCATCGGGTCAAAGAGAGTTAAAGTGAATGGGGAGGCCAGGAAGTCAAACTATACGCTGAAAGAGGGAGAAAGAGTCGAAATATCGTACGAGATTGCAGTGCCCGAAGAGATTCAACCCGAAGATATCCCTTTAGATATCATTTACTGCGATAGACATATACTGGTTATCAACAAGACTTCTGGAATGGTGGTTCATCCCGGAGCAGGCCACAGGAAACACACCCTGGTCAATGCACTACTCTTCCATTTTCCAGGCATTAAAGATATCGGTCCAGAAGAAAGGTGCGGGATTGTTCATCGGTTGGATAAAGAAACATCGGGATTGATGGTCGTTGCCAGAAATAGGGATGCATATAAAGGGCTACAGGAGCAGTTCAAAAGAAGAGAGGTCCAGAAGGTTTATCTCGGACTCGTATGGGGGAGGATGCCTGAGAGGGAAGGAAAGTTCACCTGGGCCATCGGGCGCCATGTAAAACACGGCGAAAGGATTTCAGTCAGTACGAAAAAACCGAGAGAGGCCGTGACTCTGTACTCTGTACAAAAAGAATATGGAGAGTTCACGCTCCTGGAAATAAAACCTCTCACAGGAAGGACTCATCAGATAAGAGTTCATCTTGCCGCATCCGGTCACTCTCTTGTGGGGGATACCCGGTATGGATGTCGAAAAACAAAAATCCGTGTTCCTCGTCTTTTCCTGCATGCATCATCCCTTTCTTTTATTCATCCAGAGACAAAAGAAGTGGTTGAATTTTCGTCTCCGCTCCCCGAGGATTTGCAGAATTTTTTGGATAAGCTATAGGGGACGTTCCCCATACTGCTGCAGGGAACCTTTGCCTTTCTAAATTTTATCTTGAGAAGGAAGGATTTTTTGTTGTATTATATCCGTTGCTGCTTCATTAAAAAGTCAGACACTCATTTAGCTTGAATAATTCAGGGTAGTCGAAAGATCGATACCAATCATTCTTTGGAGGCTTCAAGATGAAAGATTACGATGCAGATAAGATCAGAAACATTGCTGTTGTTGGCCATGGTTCATCAGGGAAAACGTCCTTAACCGCTGCATTTTTATTCAATGCCGGGGCGACTTCCAGACTGACCAAAGTCGAAAGTGGGAACACGGTGACGGATTATGACCCCGATGAGATCGAGAGGAATATTTCCATCAATTCAGCAGTTTGTTTTTTAGAATGGAATGGCTGCAAGATTAACCTTGTGGATTGTCCGGGTTATACGAATTTTCTTTGGGACACAAGGGCAAGCCTCAGGGCCGTAGATGCCGGTGTGCTTCTTGTGTGCGGTGTGGCAGGCGTAGAGGTTGGAACGGAAAAGGTATGGGAGATGCTCGAAGATGCCAAACTTCCTGCTGTCATCGTCATCAACAAACTGGATAGGGAGAATTCCAATTACAGGCGGACCGTGGAGGCGATTCATCAGTTTTTCGGTCGTCAGGCTGTTCCTGTTCAACTCCCCATTGGAGAGGAAAAGAATTTCAACGGAGTGGTCGATTTGGTCGCCAAGAAGGCTTATATTTTTGAACAGAATGAAAGCGGGAAATTCAAGGAAGAGGAGATCCCTGAGGATATGAAGGAAGAGGCAGAGAAGAAGATTGAAGAATTGACCGAGATGGTTGCCGAAAACGATGAGCAGTTGATGGAAAAGTATTTCGAAAAAGGAGAGCTAACCTCAGAGGAACTCATTGGTGGCCTCAAGAAGAGTATGCTCAGCAGACAGTTTTTCCCGATCTTCATCGCTTCAGCTCTTATGAACATCGGAACCCAGCCTATCCTTGATGGAATCGTTAATTTCTTGCCTTCTCCCGTGGAAAGGGGAGAGGTCGAATCTGAAGAGGGGACGATAAAGATTTCTCTCGACGAGCCTTTCTCAGCGCTCGTTTTTAAAACGATCTCAGATCCCTATACAGGAAGGATCTCCGTGATGAGGATTTTTTCTGGAAAAGTGAATCCGGATGCTTCAGTGACCAATTCGAGCAAGGATATTACTGAAAAATTCGGAGGTCTTTTCTTCATGAAAGGGAAAGAACAGGTTCCCGCAGGTCAGGCGAAGGTCGGAGATTTGGTAGCGACAGCCAAATTAAAAGAGACTTCCACAGGGGATTCCCTGTGTGCGAAGGGATCTTCTCTAAAGTTCCCTCCTATTGTTTTTCCTGAGCCGTCTATCTCTTTTGCCATTGAACCGAAAACCCGTGCAGATGAGGATCGGATTTCTCAGGCGATTCATAGGATAACAGAAGAAGATCCGACAGCAAGAATAGAAAGAGAGCCTGAAACCAATGAATTGATCATCTCTGGAAACGGGCAGCTTCACGTGGAGATCGTCACCGATCGCTTAAAAAAGAGGTATAACGTCAGTGTCGAACTCAAGCCACCTAAAATCCCCTACAAAGAAACTATTAAAGGAAAATCAGATGTGCAGGGCAAGTACAAGAAGCAGACAGGTGGACGCGGTCAGTATGGTGATGTGAAGATAAAAATGGAACCTCTGTCCAAGGGGCAGGATTTCGAATTCGAGGACAAGATATTCGGGGGAGCTATCCCTAAAAACTTTATTCCTTCGATTGAAAAAGGAATCCTGGAAGCACGGAAGAAAGGTGTTATCGCAGGCTATCCGACGGTTGATTTTAAAGTCATCCTTTATGATGGTTCCTATCATGAGGTAGACTCTTCTGATATTGCATTCAAAGTCGCGGCATCTATGGCTTTTAAGAAGGGAATGAAAGGAGCCAGACCCACCATTCTCGAGCCCATTATGAACATCGAGGTTTACTCACCTGAAGCCTACATGGGCGATATCATGGGGAATCTCAATGGAAGAAGAGGCAAAGTTCAGGGGATGGAACAGAAAGGAAATCTGCGAATCATTAAGGCGAAGGTCCCGATGGCTGAAATGTTGGATTTTGAACCCACCCTTACTTCTATCACCGGAGGCCGAGGATCCTACCTGATGGAATTCTCTCACTATGAAGAGGTGCCCGGCCAGATTCAGCAAAAGATTATCAACGACGCGATCAAAGACGGTCGGATCAGACCTGAAGAAGAAGAAAAATAAATAGATTTAGACATAACTAAAATAATATTATTGATCCACCTCCACCGCTGAAGCGGGGATTGACAACATTGCTGAAGATAGATCCCCATGAATAGCTGAATCCCACAGAACAAGGCCAGAATGGAGTGGCATGTGTTCGTTAAATGCATTTTGTTGAAAATGTTCCATCCACTTTCCATTTAGTGAGCAATACGCAGGAAACCAGAAATTCGTGACAAGATAAATTCTAAAAGGAAATAAATAACCTGGAGAGGGTCGGGTTTAACGTTTTTTGACAAAGAGAAGCATTACGCCTGATACAGTTGTCAGAGCGAGAGAAACAACGAATGGGGCAAATATCCCAACGACCTCCCAGAGCACTCCTGCAATGAGAGAGGCGGGAAGAGCACATAGACCAATAATCATCTGGAACCCGCCGAGACAGCTGGCTCTGAATTCACAGGGAGCCAATTCGGAAACGAATGTTTTCTGAACAGGCTCGAGGGCTCCTTTGTGAGCCCCATAAAGAATGAATACGAGAAACAACATCCAGCGATTGGGCCTGGATATCGCGATCAAGCAGACAATGGTCCAAAAAAAGTAAGAAAGCAGGAGGATAGGTTTTCGCCCTATTCTATCTGCGAGTTTTCCAAAGGGATAGGAGAGTAGTGAGGCCGCGACTGTAAAAATCAAATAGAGAACCGGGACGAAAGTGACCGTAAATCCGAATTCTTTTGCATATATCAGAAGAAAGGAATAACTGAACGCCCCTAATGCAAAAACAGAACTGAGAATCAGAAAAAGCCTGAAATTTCTATCAAGTTCTTTGAAAGAAATGCCCTTGTGGATTGTGAGCCGTTCAGACTTTCTTTCTTTGATAAAAGAAAAAACCAACGCCGCACTGATAAAAGAGGGGAGGGCGGCCAGGGTAAAGAGTATCCTGTATCCCAATATTTTAAAAAGAAAAATACAGATGAGAATCCCGCATACGGCTCCCAGATGATCCATGGCCCTGAGGAGCCCGAAGTGGCTGCCTCTGTTTTCCTCATCTGAGATATCGGCGACGACTGCATCTCTGGGAGCACTCCTGATTTTTCCTGACCGGTCAAGAACTCTGAATGGGATGAGATGAGTCCAGACAGTAGAGAGGGCGTACCCTATTCTGGATAAGGCCCCGATGAGATAGCCTGTCCAGATAAAAACCTTTCTTTTTTTCATCCTATCAGAAACGTAACCTGAGGCTGCCTGGGATAGAGAGACAAGAGCATCACCCAAACCGTCCAGAAATCCCAGAGCAGCCATGTTGGCTTTGAGTACCGTTGTTAAAAAAAGAGGCCAGATAGGATAGATGATGTCAGACCCCATGTCATTCAGAAAGGACGCTGCCGCGAATATTCGGACCGTTTTTTTGGCTTCTTTTTTTTCCTTGGCTATCATCTTGATTATTTATTGAGAGTATAATTCCCTCATGCTGAATTGTAAACGGGAGAAAAAGACACAAGCTGATAAAATCATTTGAAGGCCGACATTCAAGAAAGGCAAGAGACTCTAGGGGCGTTTCGTGATTGCATTTTCGGCTGGAGCCACACGAATCTTCCTTTTCATATCCTTTACTTGTTGATTGACATCAGAGAAAAATCAGCGATAAGATAGATGAATAATTAGAGGAGATAAAGAATGATAAGAATGTTTATAAAGAAAATTTCTACAGGATTAATTCTCATCCTCATAGCTTCTGTATTGAGTGGAGTTGAACAAGAGGATAAGACGTTAACTCTCCAACTCGGAAACAAAAAACTGAGAGATAAGACGATGGATGTCACACCCGGGAAAATATACTCTGCGAGGGAAGGAAGGGCTGTTCCATTTACCAAGATGATCATGGAAATGGAGGATTCTGATTTTGTGTATGTGGGGGAGACACATAACAGTCTGCCTATGCATGATATCCAGACGAAAATTATTCAAGCCTTGTACGAGCAGGATCGGAATGTATCCGTGGGCTTGGAAATGTTTCCTGTCACCAACCAAGAAGCCCTGAATAAATGGAGCGTGGGCATTCTTTCTCAGGAGGAGTTCATCCAAGAATCTCAATGGTATGTGAACTGGAATTTTAATTTTGAGTTTTACAAGGGAATTTTTAAGTTTGTCAAAGACAGCAAGATCCCTCTTTACGCGCTCAATGCTCCGAGGAAACTCATCACGAAAGTCAGGATGCAAGGATGGGATGCACTTTCCGAGGAAGAGAAGGAGATAGTCCCAAATCCTGACCTTTCTCATGAGGGACATAAGACGCTGATTCGGACGATTTTCGAAAGCGCAGAACTCCCTCATCAGATGAAGGGGAAAGGCTTGGAAATGGCATTTGCCGGACTCTACAGGGCTCAATCGGCGTGGGATGAAGTCATGGCGTTCAATGCTGTTCGTGCGCAAAAGAGAGAGAATAAAAAAGTGGTTGTCCTGGCAGGTTCAGGTCACCTTCTCTACAATTTAGGAATAAATAGGCGGGCCCATGAGAGAACTCGTCAGCCCTTTAAAACTGTCATCTGTGTCGAAGTTCCCGAAGGAGAGAGCAGCGTACAAGTGGCAAGGACTCTTGCCGATTATGTGTGGGGCATTCCGGAAGAAAAAAGGCCAGCGTTTCCTTCTGTCGGATTGAAGCTTAAGAAATTCGAAGGACTGGATAATCTGGTTATCGAGAGTCGGCCCATCGACGGAGTCGCTTTAAAAGCCGGTTTTAAAAAGGGAGATGTCATTCTCTCTGTGGACGGGATGAGCTTTTTTGATATGAATAAGCTGAGAATATATTTGGCGCAATTCAAGTGGGAAGAAGAAGTGAAATTTAAACTCCTGCGGGAGGCGCGCCAGGTAGAAATTCTGTTAAAGTTCATCCCTCCCGATAAATAAGAAGGAACGAATTGATATCTTCTTCAGTCAGGAGCGAAGTTTTTAATCCTCCGTCTGGCGAGAGCAGGATTGAAACATCATCTTTTTCAGCTCGTATAGAAGAGAGATAGAAAAAAATTTGTTTTATACGATTTAATAGAGGCATCAGATTGTCTTCCATCAGAAAAGGGAGGTGGATAATGGTCTATACAAAATATTTTAAAAAATTGGTTTTGGCAATTTTTGTCTTCTCTCTCGCCGTTACTGCACTGCTGGCAACAGCCGTTAAAACTCCGGCCGAAGAGACAAACTTCATGCAGTACAGTCAATATGAAGAGATAAGCCGGTTTCTCAGCCGGCTGGATCAACTATCGAGAGAGCTGGAAATCCGGATCATTGGTCAGACAAGAGAAGTCAGGGATTATCCTTCGAAAGACCTTTACCTGTGTATAATCACCGAAGAAGGAGCGGATAGTCCTCATAAGCTCAACCTTGAGAAACCGTGCTTGCTGATTGTGGCGTCTCAGCACGGGAATGAACAATCAGCCAAAGAGGCTGTCTTGGGGTTGATCAGAGACCTTGCTGTCGGGGAGATGAAGTCTTTGCTCAAAAAAGTCAATTTTCTGGTCATCCCTCAAGCCAACCCTTACGGGAATTGGCATGACCAGCGCCGGAATGAGCAGGATCTGGATCTGAATCGAGATCATGTCAAGCTGGAGTCTCCTGAAGTAATGGCTATCCATCGTGTTTTCAGGTCCTGGATGCCTGAGGTCACATTGGATATTCATGAGAAGGGAGATGATTTCTACCGGGTTTCCATCGGTTGTGTATCCAACGTCAATATTCATCCCTGGCTTCAAGAATTTTCCCGAAATACAATTTTAGCTGAGATAGAAAAAAAACTGAGGAAAAAGAACATCGCCTTCCATGAGTATCTTGTCACTCAGCGCATGGGGATAGATTCTTCTGCTGGAGTGAGCTACAGAGCCGAAGACCTGAGCGAGAGGGAAACGATGAAACGCTATAGCACCACAGACCTCAACGATGGTCGGAACAGCTTGGGGATTTATGAGACTCTCTCTTTCATTCAGGAAGGAGCATCCCGCCACGATCTCAAGACTCTGAGAGAAAGGACGAGATGGCAGTATTTTGGGATCAGGTTTTTCGCCGAAAGCATTGCAAAACATGGGTCAGAGATCGTCTCGAAGGTGAGAAGTCTGCGAGCAGACCTCGTGGAGCGAGCCAGGGCCTTCTCTCAGGAGGATCTTGTTCATCTGAGGATGAAGTATGGCAGGAGCGAGAGAGAACCAGAGTTGAAGATAGAACGCTTCGAGAGCTCGGAGTCTCCGATTAGAGGGATTCTCAAAGTGGATAAGAAAGCTGGCGAACCCCTCACTCGGGCTGATTTCGAACCATATCCTTATCCGTCAACCTCAAAGGTCGTCAAGGAGATTGAAAAGAATTGGTTCCCGAATGTGGAGCCAGCTTTCAGTGTCTCCAGACCGTTAGGGTATATCATCCCGGCCAAGCACCAGGATGTAGCAGAAACTCTACTCCGCCATGGACTAGAGGTGGATATATTCACTAAAGATACCACTCTTGAAGTCGAGGTTTACCGGGTTGGGACTGTCACTCCGGCTGAATATGATTACCTCCCTCCTCAGGAAATAGAGGTAGAGAAGGAGAGTCTCCAGACAATCATAAAAAGGGAGGATTTTTATGTGAGCTGTGTTCAAGCTGGAGCGAACCTGATTCCTTGTCTTCTCGAGCCGGAATCACAATACGGGTTGATTCGCTACTGGAAGTTCGAACTCGTTCCCGAAGTGGGGGATATCTTTTCTTTCTTCAGGTATACAGGAAAGAAACCTCTACCGGTCATATCCTACAAAAAATGGAAAAGGTAGATAGGGAAGAAATCACACAGACTTTTGCGTCCGATATCCATCATTTGCAGTTCATATTAATGGACTGGACATAGTCTTCAATGACTCTTAATATTTTTGCTGTTTCCCACCCTAAAAAGCCCTTCAAGTCATCATAACCGACTTTTTGTGCGTATTGATCCAAGAACGGTCTGGCTAAAGGAAGGTATGACCAGTGCCATTTTTCTTCTTCATACCCTGTGGGCCGTGTGGGATCCTTAAGAGTGTAAGTCTGGCAAAAACCATAATCCGAGGCATTTTCTGTGAGCCAGGTGTAAATTTCTTTTCCTTCTCCTGTTGAGAAATATTTGTTATTGAGCGAGTTCAAATCAATATCCGTTCCCCAATGATGTCGGGACGTTCCTGGCATTGAGCTGAATCTCAGTATGATTCTGGCTCTTTCTACGGGATTCTTTACTGTTTCAGCGAGATTTTTTCCATCAACTGGCGTCCTTCCACTCCATTTTCCTTCCCATATGTATTTTTGAGAGTAGAAATTTCGAGTGGCTGAAATAATAATCAGTTTTATTCCGGATTGAAGAGCGGCATCATGCATCCGGATGAAAGCCTCGTAGGCTTCTTGTCGTAAATACAGACGACGATTTTTAGTATATTTTGAGTCAACTTCGGCGAAGTCTTTCTCCTGAGAAGGATCGAATTTTCCCAAGAGATATTTTTTGTCCACTTGAATTTCTGTTTTTTTTCCAGGAGGTTCTGGTTGACGGGGAAATGGTTTGTTTTCTGAAGGAATAAAGGTTGGTTTTTCGGAATACCCCATTTGGTAAACAGATAGAAGGCAAACAACAAAAAAAAGTGAGAGAATCACATTTAGAATAGTCTTAAAGCGACTCATCTTTTATTGTTGTTAGCTCAGGGCTTCCTTGACCTTGAGGCCAATTTCAGCCGGACTCTTGGCGACATGCACTCCGGCGGCTTCCAGGGCTTCCATTTTTTCCTTGGCTGTGCCCTTTCCCCCAGCGATTATCGCACCGGCATGACCCATCCTTCGTCCAGGAGGGGCAGTCTGGCCTGCGATAAAGCTCACCACTGGTTTTGTGAATTCGGCTTTGATGTATTCTGCGGCTTCTTCCTCGGCGGTGCCTCCGATTTCACCGATAAGGATAACTCCTTCTGTTTCACTATCTTCTTTAAAGAGTTTCAGGAGATCAATAAATTTGAGCCCGACAATAGGGTCACCGCCTATCCCAATGGCTGTCGATTGTCCGAATCCGAGCTGTGTCACCTGGTCCACGGCTTCATAGGTGAGAGTGCCTGACCGAGATATAATGCCTATCGAACCTGGAGTGTGGATGTGGCCGGGCATGATTCCGATTTTGCATTTTCCAGGAGATATGATGCCGGGTGTGTTGGGTCCAATCATGCAGCAGTCTTTGTCCTTGAGGAATGATTTCACCTTGATCATGTCAAAAGTGGGAATTCCTTCGGTGATGCAGACGATGCATTTGATCCCCGCCGCCGCAGCTTCCATAACCGCATCAGCCGCAAAGAAAGCAGGAACAAAAATGGCAGAGGCATTCGCGCCTTCCTTGTCCACGGCCTCGGCGACAGAGTTGAACACCGGAACCTCGAGATGAGTTGTTCCTCCCTTGCCCGGCGTGACCCCGGCGACCACGGCCGTTCCGTATTCCTGCATCCTCTGAGTGTGGAATGTCCCTTCTCCACCTGTGATTCCCTGGACCACAACCCGCGTTTTTTCATCGATGATAATACTCATTTTCTGCTCCTTTCGACACTTATTCTTTGGCAAGGGGAACGACTTTCTCAGCCGCCTCCTTCATCGACTCTGCCGGGAAAAAGGAGAGTCCCGATTCTTTGAGAATCTTTTTTCCTTCTTCGACGTTTGTTCCCTCGAGTCGGACAACCATTGGAATATCAAGGCTCAGTTCTTTGGCGGCTTTCACAATGCCGTTCGCCACTAAATCGCAGCGGACAATACCTCCAAAGATGTTGATCAGCGCAGCCTTGACGTCCTCATCCGAAACAAGAATGTTGAATGCATTCTTGACAGCTTCTTCTGAAACACCTCCTCCGACATCGAGGAAGTTGGCCGGCATGCCTCCTGAGTGCATGATGATATCCATAGTTGCCATGGCTAATCCAGCCCCGTTCACCATGCAACCGACATTCCCATCCAGCTTGATGTAGTTCAAGTCGAATTTCGAAGCTTCCACCTCCAGAGGTTCTTCCTCATCCAGGTCCCTCATTTCTTTGATGTCGGGATGCCGGGGGAGGGCATTATCGTCAAAATTCATTTTGGCATCCAGGGCAAGGACATTGCCCTGTTTGGTCACGAGGAGGGGATTTATTTCAGCCAGGGAGGCGTCTGTGGCTTCGAAGGCTCTGTAGAGACTCATTATGAACTTGACAGCCTGTTTAAATGTGCCGCCTGCAAGTCCCAGCTTGAAAGCGAGATTCCTGGCCTGGAAGGCAAGAAACCCGGTGGCCGGATTGATGTATTCTTTGAAGATCAATTCCGGAGTCTCGGCTGCGACTTTTTCAATCTCGACACCGCCCTCTGAAGAAGCCATGACAACCGGTGCTTCCTTGGCCCGGTCGATAACGATTCCAATGTACAGTTCCCTGTCGATATCCAGAGCTTCTTCGACAAGGATTCTTTTCACGAGTTTTCCCTCGGGTCCTGTTTGATGCGTGACCAGGGTCATCCCGATCATCTCCCTGGCGATCTTTTCGGCTTCCTGGGAGTTGCTCGCAAGCTTGATTCCACCTCCCTTGCCTCGTCCGCCCGCGTGCACTTGAGCTTTAAGCACAACCTTAGGACCGATCTTGTCTGCGATTTCCCGAGCCTTTGAGGGATCATCAGTCACTTCTCCCTTAGGGATTTGAACCCCATGGTTATTGAGGATTTGTTTGGCTTGATACTCATGAATTTTCATTGTTTTTATCCTTTATTGGAGTCGTTCAACTGTCTGTATGAGTCTGTTTAGTGATTAGACTGGAGATGTTTTCTTCGGGCTCCAGAGTTCTGTTTCGAAGAGAGCGGAGTCAGGCCTTCACGTAAAGAGCGTTATTCGATTTTTTTGCTACTCTTTTCTGTACTTTTTCTTCCCTTCTTCATACAGATCGCCGCCGTACATATCATTAATGACGATGCAGGGGAAGTCTTTGACTTTGACTCTTCTGATAGCTTCAGGACCCAATTCTGGATAAGCAATGACTTCGGCTTCTTCGATACTTTTCGAAATAAGAGCTCCTGCACCTCCTACGGCCGCGAGATAGACAGCTTTATGTTTTTTTAAGGATTCCTTGACTTCCTCATTCCTGGATCCTTTTCCGATCGTGCCTTTGAGACCGAGGGAATGAAGAGTGGGCGCAAAAGAGTCCATCCTGTAGCTGGTGGTTGGCCCCGCAGACCCTATGGGCTTTCCCGGACGAGCGGGAGTGGGTCCCACGTAATAGATGATCTGGCCTTTGACATCGATTGGTAGCTCTTTTCCTTCTTCAACGAGTTCAATCAGTTTTTTATGAGCGGAATCCCTTCCTGTATAGAGGTGACCTGTGATGAAGATTCTGTCTCCAGCCCGCAGTTTCTCTATGGTTTCATCTGAAACTGGAGTTTCGAGTCTGTGTTCAGCCATTCTCCTTAAAGTTTAAGCAAGTCGATGACTGTACGGACAGCGGCCTCAGAATTCTTGATCATTTCTTTCTCTTCATCTGTGAGGTCAATCTCTATGATCTCTTCGACTCCATTGGCGCCTAACTTGATGGGAACTCCAAAATATATACCATTGATCCCGTATTCTCCTTCCAGATAAGCCGCGCAGGGGAGTATCTTCTTTTTGTCTTTAACGATGGATTCCACCATTTCAGCGACAGCGAGTGAAGGCGCATAGTAAGCGCTTCCTGTTTTTAGGTATTTTACGATCTCACCACCACCCTTTCTGGTCCTTTCGATGATTGCGTCAAGCCTGTCTTGAGGGATGAAGTGAGAGACGGGAATTCCGGAGACTGTCGTGTACCGCGAGATAGGAACCATGGTGTCTCCGTGTCCACCAAGGACGAGAGCTTGGATGCTCTCAACGGAAACGTTGATTTCCATGGCCAGGAAAGTTCTAAATCGAGTGGTATCGAGAATTCCGGCCATCCCAAAAACTCTGTTTTTCGGGAATCCACTGACCTTGAAAGCTGTGTAGGTCATGGCGTCCAGAGGGTTGGAGACGACAAGAAGTATGGCGTTGGGAGAGTGCTTGATGACTTCTTCAGTGACAGGCTTCACGATCTTGATGTTTGAATCGACCAGCTCATCGCGACTCATTCCTGGCGTTCTGGGTTTTCCAGCGGTGATTACCACGATGTCAGAGTCTTTTGTGTCAGCATAGGAGTTCGTGCCGATGATGGCGGAGTCGTATTTCCCGACCGGTCCGCCTTCGCGAATATCCAGTCCTTTTCCGATGGGCATGTCTTCGATGATGTCCAGCAGGACGACATCTCCGAGTTCTTTCTCAGCAATCTTGAATGCAGTGACTTCTCCAACGTGTCCGGCTCCAATAACTGTAATTTTTTTCCTCATTATTAAACCTCCTGTTATATTTGATTATAAAGAGAATGAAAACTATTTCATTCGCGCATTTCTTGTTTGCTAGGCTTATGCGCTGTTTAGCCTCTCTTGTGAATCTGTTGCGTGTAATTTTGAGTCGCTCTTCAAGAAGTCCTGCTTAATTGATACCTGAATATAATTCATATATTTTGTACAGTCAAGAAGAAGTTCAACCGGAAATTAAAAAAGCAGACAGGCACTCTTTAAGAAGTGCTCTATCTCTTTTTATCATCCGTATGCGTCAAGTGAGATGCTGCCTCTTCTGACTAGTTTGAGGAAAAGGGGCCAGGCCCCTTTTCTTAAAAGTGCTCAGTCTGATGGATCATTTGTTCTGATGCGGCAACAGGAAACAGGCTTTTTTGTCTGAGAAAAGTAGCCTGCAGCCATAATCGGTGTGACTCGAGCTTATTTGACGTAACTTTCCCACTTGTCCTTTAAGTTAGGATCCTGGAGAGTTTCCATGATATAGTCAGCAAGTTCTGCGCCTGTCGCACCAGTATCCCTTCCTGTGAGGACCAGTTTTTTCTCATACTGGCCGCAGATATCTAAAGCCATTTCCAGATTTTTAGCTCTTTCAGGATAACCAATGTGATTGATTAGCATGGAGGCAGCACGAATCATGCTGGATGGGTCAGCATACTGAGCCCGGCCTTCTTTAACCATACGGGGAGCTGAACCATGAATAGCTTCAAACATGGCGTACTGTTTGCCGATATTCGCGCTTCCGGCAGTCCCGACGCCTCCCTGGAATTCAGCCGCTTCATCGGTCAGGATATCTCCGTAGAGATTCGGGAGGACAACGACTCTAAATTGAGTTCTGCGTTTGGGATCAACGAGCTTCGCGGTCATGATGTCGATGTACCAGTCATCCACCTCGACTTCGGGGTATTCTTTGGCAATCTTGTAGCCGATATCCAGGAATTTTCCATCCGATGTCTTGACGACGTTCGCTTTGGTCACGATTGTCACCTTGTTGATGTTATTCTTTTTTGCGTAATCAAAAGCCAGTCGAATGATTCTCTCTGCGCCCTGGGATGTGATGACTTTAAAGTCCATGGCCAAATCTTCAGTGACGTTGATTCCCTTGCTGCCCATGATGTAAGCCCCTTCGGTATTTTCCCGGAAGAACATCCAGTCGATTCCATCCTTCGGGACTTTGACAGGCCTAACATTGGCGAACAGATCCAGATAGCGCCGCATGGACACATTGCAGCTCTCGATGTTGGGCCAGGGATCGCCTTTCCGTGGCGTGGTGGTTGGGCCCTTAAGAGTGACGTGGCATTTTTTGATCTCTTCCAGTACATCATCAGGGATGGACTTGTTCTGCTCAGAGCGGTTTTCGATGGTCAGTCCTTCGATATTGCGCATCTCGACTTTTTCGCTTTTAA